>JBHICF010000005.1:0-28393 GCA_046759485.1 Nitrospiraceae bacterium | reverse complement strand
AAGAGTTCCCAATCGAACGGCTTGGGCGCGACGGCATGAAGGGGGACGGGCTCGACGGTTCCCGGCTCGCGGTGGGCCAACATGCACCCCACGACACGCTCGGGATGTTGGACGAGGCCGCGGATAGCCTCGTAAGCGAGATGCTGCGCGATGGCTTTGTCTTCTGGAGTCGGGTGAGCGCCCCGCAAGGTATGTCCGAGAATAGTGGCCTTGGTTGCTAGCGTCAGGGGGTATCGGCCGGGACTGGCCTGGAACTGTGGCCACTGGGCTATCGCGCTGGCCACATAGTCGACCAGACCATGGACGCCCCCCTCCCGGTGATGACGATGGGGCGTGCGCTCCGCCACCACAAACAAGTGGCTTTTGTTCGGCACTCCCAGGGTCCGCTTGAGCGTCCCGAGAATGGTCTCGTCGATATAGGAATCGGGATCAGGATGTTCATTGACCAGAATTCCCTCGGCCCTCGCTTGAGAGCCACAAGCCAATGCGAGGTGACCAGATCCAGCACCCATCACCTCGACAAAAAAGACGCTGCCCATGGCCGCGCTCGTCGCTTTCAGTGACTCGATCGATTGATTGGCGAGCGCCATAGCCGAATGGAAGCCAAGTGAAGTCGTGCCCGCGATGTTGTTGTCGATCGAACCGGGAATCCCAACGACCTGAACACCGAACCGTTCATAAATAGCGCGCGCCCCTCGAAGGCTTCCGTCACCTCCAAGAACCACCAACGCGCCGTCGTGCAGGTAGGGCGCGAGGTGCCGCATCGCAGCTTGCTGTACCTCTTCATCCTTGAAATCTTCAAAGCGACTGCTGCCGATCGGGCTGCTCGCGTGGTTGGCCATACCACGCGTGTCTTGCTCGGTCACGGCATCGATCCAATTGTTCGCCAACCCTAAGAAGCCGTGCCGGACGAAGAACACCTCAAGTCCCAGGCGGTTGCCCGTGACGCGCAGCTCTTTCAACGCCGCGCCACCACCCGCGAAGTCCCCACCGGACACCAACGCGACGACCCGCCTGATTTGCTTGGGCTTCAGCGTGACCCGCCCCGTGCGCTCTTGCTCGATTGTCACCCAGGCGTTTCGCGCCGCCTGTTCTCGCGCCGACAATCCCACGGCAGTGGAATACCCCGAAAATTGGCCGTTCTCGAAGGTCAGGAGGACCACGTTGTCCTGCCCTTCCCTATATTCTCCAAGCTCGGTGAACGCCTCGCGGAATGGCCGAGGATCGAGATAAATCATGAGCGCCCGCAGCGTCGAACTGTGGGTGTACAAGCAGACGACCTTTCCCTGGTGCGACTGACTCAATTGGTGGACACCGTCGACCACGTCAACGTATAGTTCAAAAAACGAGTGGCCGCCGGGATAGCTGTACAAGGGGTGTTTGATCAGACGCTTGGCCGTCTTCACGTCGACCCCGAACGCCCGAGCGGCTTCCTCTGCCTCAGCCTTCTTTTCCAAGCCGGTGGCCCAGCCGAAATCTTGAGATTCCAGGGTGGAATCGACCCTCGCCTGCGCGGCCGTCCCGACCGGAAGGAGTGCAGTGGTCACCCGATCAAATAACTGTCTTGTGTTCGGGCTCTGGCTCACAAGGTGGACGAAATTGCGCGGATCGAGGTAGTTGTGAAGATGGAGAAAGTCCAGTTGTTGTCCAACCACGCCGACCATCCGGGCGAGCCCGGTGCCGACCGCATCGGCCTTTGAAATGCCCAGCTCGGGTTCGAGCACGTTAGCCACTCGCCGTCCGACGCGATACGCCCCACTCTCCAGACGGGAAACACCATGACGCATGGTGAAGAGAAGGGTCCGATCGGTCAGGTCGCGAGGCAACAACCAGAACCGATCATCGCCAAGGTCCAGGACGATCCGGCCCTCCGCCAGTTGGGGCGTCAGGTGCGTGCGGGGCACGATCGCCACCGGGCGACGATGGGTCGGCTTCTGGACCGAACCAATAGGTGCCCGGAACAGCGGCAAGAGTTCACCGCCTGCGACGAGCCGATTCCACGCTGCAAAGAACACGAGGTCATCTCCCCCGCATCCTTCTTCGATCACCGCGCTCCGTGCCATCCGATATCCCGCGCCATCCGGAAATCCGGTCTGCACGCGTTGGGCAAATCTCCGGATGCTTTCCATCGCTGGCTCGACTCTCCGCAGCCGATCAGCCGAGGGAGCAAAGCGCCGCGGCGGCGTGACACCCTCGCCCGACGTGCGGCTTGCCAGGGCTTCCCCGTACGCCAGCAGGCCCTCGACCGTGACAAAATCCAGCTTGCCGCCTTCGTGCTCCATCCAGCCCTCCACCGCATCGGCCTCGTTCGTCACCTTGTCGTTCCTATCGTAGCTCAGAAGAAACTGTCATTGAAACAGAGGGGCCATCTCTAGGAGAGTCCAACCCGAATACGATCAGCGGTCCTCCGTTACTCATCAGCCACGGTTTCCCCGCCTTCGGGCGTCAGACCAGCCAGCTCGTGCAAGGTCGGAACGAGATCAGCATAATACCGTAAGATGTCTGCGACCGAGAGGATGCCCTTGACTGTTCCGTCGACCGTCACCGCCAAATGTCGGATGGCTCGCTCTTTCATCAATGCCACGGCCGCTGTCATGGGCTCGCTGTCTTTGATGGTAATGAGCGGCTTGGTCATGCATCGGGTGACCGGCGTGGTGGACGGATCAAGTCCCCGCGCGACCCCTTTCCGGCTCAGATCCGTGTCGGTGATGATCCCCACAAACCGACGGCCGTCATTGACCAGCAGCGAGCCCACTTTCCATTTCTGGAGCAGCCTGCCCGTCTCCTTCAGGGTCGCGTCAATGTACACGTTCCGGGGTCCAGCTGACATGTAGTCCGCCACGCGTCCCGCGAGCACCCTGGTATTCCGAAGGCCTTCGAGAGCTGAGAGGCAGCTGTCCAGGACGCGTTTTCGCTGTTGCAGACTCGCCTGTTCAATATCCTGAGCCCCGCTTTCCTGGGCCTCCTCTGGTAAGTTCACCAGGCTCGCTGCCTCACCGAGCTTGGCGTACTCATAGGCCTCCGCCAACTCAGACGCTTCTCCGAACACCCGGCTGATCAACGTTTCCGTGACTCCATCGAACTCATCGAGGGACGTCGTGGGCTTCCGCCGTGAGAGAAAGGGTTGAAACTGGAGCAGCTGCTGCCGCAGCCGTTCGCGATCCCGTTCCAGAAATAACCTTCGAGTCAGCCGCGTGTTGATGTTTTGTTGCATAACGCCCCTTACCTGCAGGGTGAAGTTCGACCCACGCCCGGGCCTGTAGATTGCCAGGGCCTGTAAAGGCTACACAACATGACTTCAACTACCTTATTAACTCCACCACCGCACAATCTGCAAGAGGGTTCTTAAAGAAGGCGGCGAGTGCGGGGAGGCGGGTAACTCTATCGCTGGTGGCTATGATATCTCACCAACTACGCCGCTCTCCTATGTAATCACGGTCGCCCGGTCTCGATCGCAGTGTTTTTTCAGCTCCAGGATCTCCAGGCCCGCCTTGAGGAGAGGAGCCAGGACGTCTTCCGTCGGCTCGTTGACGAGATCTGTTCGGATGCATTCAACGTAAAGGCGGAGTGTCGCGCCGACCGTACCGGTGCCCGAGAGGCGGGCCACGATTCGGGAACCATTGTCGAGCACGAGTCTGCAACCCTGGCCGCGCGTGACGGTGCCATCCACAGGGTCGGTGTAGCTGAAATCGTCCGCGACGACCACCCGGCCTCCCGCCAGCGGAGTCCCCGCAAGCCCTGACAGTTTTGCCCGGACGGCTGCCAACATCTCGGACGCCTTAGCCGCATCGAGCTCCTCGAAATCGTGGCGCTGGTAATAGCTCCGGCCGAAACGCTCCCAATGAGCCTGGACGATCTCCTTGACAGACCGGCCTGTCGACACCAGGATCGAAAGCCAACACAGTACGGCCCAGAGGCCATCCTTTTCCCGCACGTGGTCCGAACCGGTCCCGAAACTCTCCTCGCCACACAGCGTGCATTTGCCCGCGTCCATGAGATTGCCGAAGAACTTCCATCCGGTCGGCGTCTCGTAACAAGGGATGTTCAGCGCGCGTGCCACGCGATCTACTGCGGTGCTGGTCGGCATGGATCGCGCGACGCCCGCCAAGCCCGCGCGATACCCTGGTATGCAGCGTTGTGCCTGTTCGGTGATGACCGAGAGTGAATCCCCCGGGGCGACAAAGAAGTTTCGCCCAAGGATGAGATTCCGATCTCCGTCTCCGTCGCACGCAGCCGCCAGGTCCGGGGCACCGGCCGTCCTCATGCGGTCTACCAGGTGCGCGGCGTGGACCAAATTCGGGTCCGGATGATGGCCCCCGAAGTCCTCGAGCGGCACGGCGTTGATCACGGTCCCTTCCGGCGCGCCCAAGCACGTCTCGAACAGGTGCTGCGCGTAGGGACCTGTCACGCCGTGCATCGCATCGAACATCAGCCGCGTGCCTTTCTTGACGGACTGAGCGAGCGCGTCGAAGTCGAACAGCTCCTTCATGACCGCCGTGTAATCCTCCAAGGGGTCGATGACGGTGACCTCGGTATGATGCAGGTTCACGGTATGGAGATGGTCGAGGTCGATGTCAGGAGACTCCAGCAGTCTGTAACTGGTCAAACGCTTGGCGTGCTCGAAGATACGCTCCGTGACGGCCTCGGGCGCCGGGCCGCCGTTGCTGACGTTGTACTTGATGCCGAAGTCGGCATCCGGACCTCCGGGGTTGTGACTGGCGGAGAGGATGAATCCGCCCATCGCGCCACGCCGGCGAATCACGGCGGATAGGGCGGGGGTTGACAGAATTCCTCCGCGCGCCATCAGGACGCGCTGGAATCCGTTGGTGGCGGCAATTCGGAGAATCGTCTGAATGGCCATTCGATTGTAAAAGCGGCCATCGCCTCCGACCACGAGTGTCTCCCGCGCGAGGTCGGCGCCCGTTGCCTCCCGAACAGCATCCACCGCCGCTTGCACGAAGTTCTCCAGATAGTGGGGCTGCTGAAACACGCGCGTCTTCTTGCGCAGCCCGGAGGTTCCAGGGCGCTGGTCAGAGAACGGCGTGGTGTGGATCGTGTGAACAACAGCAGCAGGATCGTAGGTCATAGCATCTCTCCGGGAGCCACTCCCTGATTCGCGCAGTGTCAGAACGGAAGTCGCAGCCCCCCCTGGCAGCTCTCCCGGCGCTCCCCCGGGCTTCAGGAGATCACCTAGCAATCTGTCACCTTTCGCCAGGTGATAGGACTTTGCTTTCGGGGTGGACCGCTCCCTTCACGCTAAGGTAGCCCTACAGGGATGGATCCTGATGGAATATCTCGAATTTGAATCGAATCGACCCGTTGTTGAGCTAAGACGTCCGAGATAATCACCACTTTGTCCCCCGTTTGGAAATCTTCGCGCTCTTTTAATATCCTAAATGCGGTTTGCAACGTTTTTTCAGGGTCTGAGCTAAAGTTGATCCGGAACGGAAACACCCCTCGATTGAGGGTCATTGTCCGACGAGATTGACTCATGTTGGTAAAGGCATAAATGTTGGTCGAAAAGGGACGACAGTTTGCGACGAAATCGGCCATGATTCCTCTTCTGGTAATCACGACAATCCCTTTGGCTTTTACACCTTCTGCAAGCTTGACTGCAGCGACCGCCAATTGCTGTTTATCTGCCGTATTGTGCAGGTGTTTCGCAAATTGCAAGCCTCGAATCGCTTCGGTTTTGATCGCAATTCTGCGCAGATGCTCGATACATTTAAGCGGATATTTCCCCACGGTCGTTTCCCCGGATAGCATTACTGCATCGACTTCCTCATAAATCGCATTGGCCACATCGGTTACCTCGGCGCGCGTAGGGATCGGATTATGAATCATGGATTCCAGCAGATGGGTCGCGACGATCACACGTTTTCCATATTCGGCGCAGAGCCGTACTATTTTGCGCTGCACATTCGGCAAATCTTCCAAGTTCATTTCCACTCCCAAATCTCCACGAGCCACCATAATGCCATCCGATTCCTGAATAATGTCCTCCAGGTTGCGAACCCCTTCCTGATCTTCAATTTTCGCGATAACTTTTATTTTCCCTGCTTTGTTACCCATCAGTTGTTTTAATTGCCGGATATCGTCAGCCTCTCGAACAAAAGAAAGGGCGATAAAGTCCACATCCCGTGATAATCCAAACAAGATATCTTTTTTGTCCTTTTGCGTAATGGCAGGTAGATTGACACGGATCCCCGGTAAATTGACATGGCGTTGGCTTTTCAAGACGCCCCCATCAAGGACGCGGCATTGCATGAGGCGCTCTTCCTTTTCCAGGACCTCAAGATTGATTAACCCATTATCCACCGTAATCTTATCTCCCACATTGACCGTCTCGATCAAATCGTCATAGTTGATGTGAATCGAGCTTTCTTCTACATCCATCGGCCCTCGCGCCGTGATGGAAACGATACTGCCTTGCCTTAAATCTAGATCGTTAGACAAGTCCCCTGTCCGGATTTCAGGGCCTTGCGTGTCCAAGAGAACAGGAATAGGAAATTTAACCTTTGTATTGAGTGTCTTGATGTGTTTGATAACTTTGGCGTGAGATTCGTGGTTTCCATGGGACATGTTCAAACGAACAATGTTCATGCCAGTGTCATACATTTTGTGCAGCATTTCGTAGGATTCTGTGGCTGGCCCGATGGTACAGATGATTCTGGTCTTTTGCATAATTCCTTCCCTGGAATGTGAATTATCCCCTATTGTCGGCATTGTGGCATCATTGGCCACTGATGTCCTTGGCAGTCATGGTGTCTGAGGGCAAAAGATGTGTACCCCTTGTTATATCGTTTTCAAAATTGGTGCGACTACAATCGGGGCCTGATGGCAAGAGGTGGGGTCACCTTTTGATTGACGAAGCCGCATGGGCAGCTTGGCGAAACACTCGGGGCAGCTGTAGTCCTGGCGTGCCCAGGATATACTCGGATTTATAAATTATGCAACCGCCAGGGTTTGGGCTCTTTTTTGTCTACGGGAATTGGTGGGTAGAGAACATCTCTTTTCTGAACAGATTGTGCACGGCGGAGGGTGATCGCTTATAGGCGTGACGTTAGGGTGGCACTGGCAGACGGCATCCTCCGCTTCCCATGCCTGCAGCAACGCCGCATTCCGCGCCTGGAGCTGGGCGAGTTGCCGCTGGTACGTGACCCATAGGGCGAGCCTTCCCAAATCCCACGTCGGCATGGTCCGCTAGCGACAGAGCGGAATGCGGATCGTGGGAGTTAAATAATGCCTAAATTGCTCCCCCGCAACCAAGAGAATGCTGATAGCACGTGGCCCTGGCTGGAGCCCAGCCAGGGCCATTTTTTTTGGCTGGATCGGGAGACTGACTGGGCTCAGGTGTCTTCGGGGTGATGGATGAAAAAGGCAGTGAGCAACGTGGTGAAGTAGCAATGGTGTTGAGGTGGAAGACCGTCTGATGAGCTCAGCTCGGAGATGGCGACAGTATCTGGCGCGGGTGGATGGGCTCCGCTGACTGACAATGAAGTGCTCAGCGTGATGATCTGGGGTCAGTTCCCGAGAACCACCTCTTCGATCAACGTGAGGTAGTCCTTGAGTAAGCGAGGCATGAGATAATGGGTTCGTACCGATTCTTTGGCTGCCGTTCCGACTCGTTCGCTCTTCTCCGGGTGCTGGATGAGCTCCACGACACGCTGGGCGCACTCTTTCGGCGTCTCGACTAAGAAGCCATTGTCCCCATCGTTGATCTGGACTCGAATGCCGCCACAGTTCCCGCCGATCACCGGCTTCCCTTTCCACATGGCCTCTGTCACGGTGAGTCCAAAACCTTCTCGGAGCGATTTCTGGAGCACCACGTCGGAAGCCATTTGAAAGGCGTTGACTTCCCGTTGCCCCACTTGCTGGGGATCAGAGAATAGATGGATATCCGGGTCCGCGCCCGTGTACCGCTGGACTTGCACCAGGATACCGGCCGCTTCCGGGTCGTCCTGCGCCGCCATGACCCCGACGAGCGCCAATTGGAGCGACGGGATGTCTTGTTTGGCCAACCGATACGCGTCGATGACTCCCAAGGGATCCTTCCAGGGGTCAAACCGAGCCACTTGAGTCATCAATGGAGCCGCCGGATCGAGACCCAGCCCCGCTAAGATTTGTTTGGCTTCATCAATCGGCATCAACTGGTTCTTCGTGGTCAACGGATCAATAGCAGGACGAATGAACCGGACCCGCTCCCTCGGCACCGACCCGTTCACATATTGCGGGAGACAGAAGACCAGCCGGTCGTATCCGGTCAAATAGCGTTGGAAATAATTCCAGACGGTACGGTTCGGAGTTGAGGAGTCGATGTGACAGTGCCAGATGGCCTGTCGAAAGGGGTGCATGCCTGCACTGACCGGACAAGGCTGCGGATCGTGAACGATCCACAGATCGACGTCCAGCGCTTCCAGCTCTTGGGCGATCCGCCGGTTTCTCCCCAGAAACACATCGTGCGCGCGGCCATCAAACTGCCAGCTCCCTCCTTGGAGGCTGTTATGGATATTCTTGGTGACCTGAAAGAAGTCCTGACCCGCATCCGGGTTGATGCAATACCATTTGGTCTCCACCCTTAACCCGTTCATGAGTGGGACAAGGCTTTGCAGGATCTCGGCGACACCGCCCCCCATCGACGTTGCGTTGAGATGTGCAACCTTCAGGCCCTGCAGTCGCATGGCAACGCGTTCGAGGTCAACGCGGGTTTCATCAGAGAGTAAGTCAGTGTATGGCTGTAGATCGCCGTGCGACGTCCTGACCTCTTGTAGCATTCAGGCTTCTCCCTGGTGAGTGGTGTGCCTCAGCGCTGATTCTACTGTATTGATATGGAGGGACATGGACCGTGAACCTGGTGGAGTCACTAGGCGTGACCACGCGAGACGCTCTTGGACTTGACCCAGACGCTATAGGCCTCTGTCACGATGCCTCTCAACCCGGCGCATGTGCGGCAGCGAATGACAAGTCCACCATGCTTCTTGTTCGCCTTATACCGTACGATCACGAAATACGTCAAGCTTCCGCAGAAAACGCACGGCCTGCCTTCCAACCGGTTTTTGATCTTCTCAATGGTCGGATCGTGGATGAGCATGCATCGCCTCGGCGCGGATGTTCCTCGAATTGGCTGTCTGAGGTACGAAGATAGTGAAGGAGGCGAGGGCCAGCAATAGCACAAATGTATGGGTCCCCCTTCAAAAGGCCTGGCAAAAGACCTGGCATGCGCTGAGTCAGCCGGTATTCAAAGTCTCAGAAGCAGGCGGAGCAATAGAGTTGGTCTTCACAACATGAGGGGGCTGATCCGGACAGTGAGTTTGAAAGGACTCCGGGAACGGGCTTGGGGGGACTCCGCGAGATGTGGGCGAAGCCTCCCTCACCGCGAGGAGAGAGGCGAGGACCTGTTGTAGAGGTAGGTGGTCCGCTCCTTTAAAACTTCACCTCCGGCGTCGCCTTTGCGGTTTCTTCAATTTCGAAGTATTCGGCCGGACCGACACCAGCCAGACCAGCATAGAACCGACCGAGGAGTTCCCTCGTGAACGTATTCAGTGCCCTGACGGCGTCATTGTAGCGTTTCCGTTCCACGGCCAGACGATTTTCCGTGCCTTCGAGCTGGTCCTGGAGCTTCAGGAATGATTCGTTTGATTTCAATACCGGGTAACTCTCTCGCAATACCAGCAGCCGGGAGAGCGCGGACTCGAAACCACCTGCGGCTCTGGCCTTCTCATTGATTGACTGTGCTTGGAAATAGGCTTTCCGCGCCTCGGCGACCCCCAGGTAAATCTTCTCTTCTTGCTTGGCGACGCCCTTCACGGTTTGCACAAGATTGGGGACAAGCTCAAACCTCCGTTGTAGTTGGTTCTCAACCTGAGCCCATCGATTCTTGACCCCTTCGTCCAGGCCCACAGCTCGGTTGTATCCACTGTAGACGCACCCCCCCGCCAAGAGGATGATACCGCCAATGACCCCTAACACGATCAGTAGAATACGGCTTGTACTCACGTCACTCCCTCCTCAGTGCGATTTCGTCGCTCGAGTATCCGCGCAAACAACAGGCCCGACTGATGGTGGATATATGATGTGCGTCGTCCTTACCAACTGGCGCCGCCGCCGCCTCCACCGAATCCGCCACCTCCACCGAATGATCCACCTCCAAACCCTCCGCCGAATCCACCTCCGAATCCTCCGCCCCAGTGACCCCGCCCGCCGCCTAGCGCACTCCCCAACAGGCTCCCGGCGAGCAACCCGCCTAACATACCACCACCACCCCACGCAGAGTAATAGCGTCTCCGCCTCCTCATCGACGAGACTATGAAGAAGAAGAGCAGGAGAGGAATCAGGCCGAGCCCTGCACCTCCCGTACCCCCTGCGCGACCAGGCTTGTATCGCTGTTGCGGGATGCCGGTCAGCTGCACTTGCTGTGCATCGGCAACTTTGTTCGCGACGGCGATGGTGAGTGCGATGAGTCCTTGAGAATATTGGCCTTGACGAAAATATTGGGCGGCCACGTCGCGAGAGAGGGAGCCGGCCCAGGAATCCGGCAAGATCCCTTCGAGTCCATAGCCAGTTTGAATGCGAACTCGTCGTTCCTTGAGGGCCAGGGCGATCAAGGCGCCGTTGTCCTTCCCCTTTTCTCCGAGTTGCCAGGATTCCGCATGACGCTGCACGAAGGAGAAGAAATCCTCTCCATCGGTGGTCTGAACGGTCAAGACCTTGACCTGTGCCGACGTCTTTTGCTCCAGCTCCCGGAGCCAGCCTTCCAAACGTTGTTCAGTCCCCGCATCGATGATCGCGGCGGTGTCAACGACAAACGTTCCGGGATCAGCGATCGATACTTCGCCCCGCGCGCTGGAAGGCACGAACACCAATGCAAGGACAATCAGGGCAGGGTATGCGGCGAGAAAGAACAGGTTACCACGCATCCGCAGTGCTTTGGAGTGCCTCGACGTCTGCATAGAGGGCTCGAAACTCTTGCCACCCATGCTCCGCCGTCTCATCAAGGATACGTCGAATCCCTGGCATTGGCCGACTGACACTCCGTTCCACTTCGGCGACCGCTTGAACTCCGGGTTGCGCCTGTGTCTGGCCATGCAGCCAAAGGAGGCCACGAAGGGTGCGGACCAAACGTTCCGCCACATCGGTCTCAATGGTGCTGAAGAGTTTTTCACGTCCCGCAGCCGCCAAAAGTCCTTGCCGCATGCCGATCAGGATTGTCTTGAGCTCGCGCTCGCATTGCAGTCGGATATGGGCGGCATCGAAGACGAGGTCGTTGAAGTAATCTGGTCCAAATACGCACACATGGCATTGATGGATCTCGATGAATTCCAGCGGGAAGGAGTCAGCGGAAGCCCTAATGTACTCGGGAGTCATGATGAGGGGGGCAGCAATGCGCGCCTTCCCCAGTCGGGCTCCCTGTTTGGCGAACTGCCGAAGCATCTCTAGATCGACCGTCTGGAGCACAACCACGCTGCGCGCCGTATGTTTCGTCGGGTTGAAGCTGCCAGCAGCCAACGACCCGAACACGGTCAAGGCGAGTACGTTGGCTCCCGCCAGCTCACGCACGCTGTCCGCGTACCTCTGAATAGGGTCCCGCATCGCGACGGGGATCCGGTCCAGGGCTGTGGCGGCATCGCTTGAACCCATCAGCGATGACTCCTCTCGACCCGGACCGCGGCTAATGGGTAGCAGGTGGCCTCGATGTGGCGTGGTGTCATGAATAGGTTGTTCTCGGATGGCCGGACGAGTTGGTTGGAGCCGTCCTGGGGCTCAGAAAGACCAGGGCACTATCGGTATAGGATCGTGCCACGAACACCGTGGCGGCGATGCGAGCGTTACTTCTTCCGGAAGAGAAGGATGCCCCACTGCAAGTACCCCGCCTTCCCGCCATCGATCCAGTGCTTGAGCCCTGTCTTCATCCGCTGGAGGTACTCTTCGCCGCACTGTGACAAAAGCGAGGAATAGTGCGCTTCCAGTTTTTGAAGGACACGAGCGTAGTGGGTACTTAACTGCTGAGACAGGTCAACGACTTGGAGCTCCTCGAGCCCGACCTTCGCCGCCATCTCACGGTAGGACTGAACGGACCCAATCGAGTTCAAGTGAATGCGGTCATAGATCGGTTGAAGGACTTCAGGTGGGCACGAGTCGGCCTGCATGATGTCCGTAAAGATGAATTGGCCGCCCTTGGCTAGCACGCGATGCACTTCCTCAAAGACCTTGATCCGATGCGCGCTATGCAATAAGGCATCCTGCGACCAGACCACATCCGTTCCGCGACTGGCCATCGGAATGTGCTCGAAGCTCCCATCGACGACGTTGATCATCAGATCAAGGCCTTCGGCCCGGTTGAGATCACGATTCCGCTGGTTTTGAGTGTCGCTCAGGTTCAGGCAGCCTACATGACATCCGAATGTCTTCGCCAAATACCGCGCAGCTCCCCCGTACCCTGCACCAATGTCTAGGACCCGGGTTTTGGCGTCGATTCCTGGTAGCAGAGATGCCATGTACTCAACGGTACGTCGGCTTGCATCAAAAATGGGTTCAGTGTCGCTCTGGTACAGGCCGATGTGAATATCCTCGCCTCCCCAGATGGTTGCATAGAACCGGTCTGCTTGATCACTGTTGTAGTACGTGCGCGCTGTGTGTTCCGCAGTTGAGTAGCTCACCTGGCTCGCCCTCTTCTCGTTGGAATAGAGTTTCTCGGCCACATGAATAAAAAAGTCGGGATCTTCCGTGCGGTAGGTCTCTTCGAAGTCTCCGTAAGTCTTTATCTGTTGAAAGCCCACTTCGTGCATGAGCCTTTTCGTGTAATCCTTACGCAGGGGGAACATGTTCAAGTGAAAGACTGAACGGTCTGGGAATGTGTAGCGAAAGCGAGCAAGCCCAGAGTCCACATATTCCGGTTCGGCTCTGACGTTATCTCCACAATAATAATAGATGTGTTTGGATTTGAACCCGTGATCCATGATCGCATCATAATTCCGCTGGTCCAGAATCAAGACGCCATCATGATCGAGGGCCGCGTAGAACTCTGCCAGGGCCTTCCGCCGATCCTGTTCGGAAAATAAATGGGTCAGGGAATTGCCGAGGCAGATGACCGCGTCGTACCGTTTGTGAATATCCCGGCTGAGCCACCGCCAGTCAGCTTGGACGGTCCTCATGATGAATCCGTGGCGCCTGGCGTTTTCGAACGCTTTGGCCAACATTTCCGGGCTCCCGTCGGCGCTCGTGACATCGAATCCGGCCTTGAGAAGCCGGATAGAGTGAAACCCCGTGCCCGTTGCGACATCCAGCACACGCTTGGCCCCGCGCTCCTTCAGGATCCTGATGAAAAAGTCTCCTTCACTGGTTGCGCGGGCGTTCCAATCGATCAGCTGATCCCACTTACAGACGAAACTCTGGACATATTCACCCTTATAAAGGTCCGTCTCTCTCTGAGAGAGCGGGTTCTCGCCATATTGCTGTTCGGTACTCATAAGCATAGCCCTCTGATTAGGTCCGTTGAATTTCCATCCAACTCACAGTTCAGTGGCTGCTTTCAATCGAACTTCCATATACGTGGTTTGTCGAGCCTGTCGAGACCGACGCGAGGGGAGCGGGAATCGTGGGCACGCCCACCCCGGCGAACTCAGTTATCCGTACCCTAAAGGGGGAATCCCCCAGTGACACGAGAGCCCGACAGGCGGCTCGCCTCTCTGGGCCGCCTCACTCTCCGCAATCGTCCGATTCGTTGGGTCTGCCTTGGGCCTCTGTGAGATTGGTCACAATCTCGAGGGTGGGAAGGCCCGTTATCTGAGTCGGCAGGTCATCCGGTATGTCCTACTCCATTGATGGGCACTGACTCGGGCTAACCCAGGCAGTCTATAGCACCCTGCCAAGAACGGGGGGTAAGTCTATCCCCTTCTGGCCGCTCTTTCAACCCCCTTCTTTCATTTTTGATATATTTTAATTAATCATTAATTATCAAATACTTAACTCATTATATCGTTGAGATTTAAACCGATATTTCCATGATGCCGGGGGACCGATTGCACCCAACTCGGTTCTCCAGGGGCCGACCCACGTGGGGGTAGAAACCAGGAAGGGGACGGGATCAAACGTTACCGATAGGTAACACTCTTGTTTTGCGAAGGATTCACTGAAAAGGAGCTCCTGGGGGGCGCTGACTCGCTCCGTCGCAGTTAGTTTTGGGTGGCTTCAAACCTCATGATGCTAGTGCCGCGAAGTATTCTTCGGCGCAACAGCTCACCCGAGTCCAAACGCGACATTGATGCTTAATGATTGTGTCGGGTGCGAACTCATGGTAATAACGGGCCAGATCCGTACCGAGGTCTCCTGGGTGACACCGGTCTTCAAGATTTCTCTCCTCCTCGTCTGCCCGCTCCTCCTCTGGGGCGCAATCCTCCCAGAAAACCTGGCGTCCACCGCAGGGATGGTCCAGCACTTTCTCCAAGACGCCTTCGGGTGGTTTTACCTCTTGTCGGTCTCAGGGCTGGTCCTCTGCTGCATCTACCTCATCTTCTCAAGGTATGGGGATGTCCCCTTGGGACCGGATGACGCGAAGCCCGAGTTCAAACTGGTCACCTGGTTTGCCATGCTGTTTTGCGCCGGGATGGGGATCGGTCTGGTGTTCTGGGGGGTTGCCGAACCGAACCACCATTACTATGAGCCACCGACGGGGCCAGGCGAGACACCGGAGGCCGCAAGATTAGCGCTTCGGTATTCGTTCTACCATTGGGGGCTTCACCCGTGGGCCATCTATGCGGTCGTGGGCCTGTGTCTTGCCTACTTTCAATTTCGGAGACAGGCCCCAGGTCTCATCAGTCAAAGCTGTCAACCCCTGTTTGGAAAGCATACGAATGGACCAGTCGGCTACGGCATCGACACGCTCGCCGTTTTGGCCACCTTATTCGGCGTGGCCACTTCCTTGGGTTTCGGGGCCATACAGATTACGGGCGGTCTGTCGTACTTGAGTGGGATACCGAACACGTTCTTCACGCAGCTGGCCGTTGTGATAGTGGTCACGGCCCTCTTCATGGTCTCCGCCCAGACAGGCTTGCATCGGGGGATTAAATATCTGAGCAATCTGAACATCGTGCTGGCTTCATCTTTGTTGCTGTTTCTTCTCTGCCTCGGACCAACCACCTTTATTATGGATGCCTTTACCTCGACCCTTGGAAGTTACTTGCAGAACCTGCCGGTGATGAGCTTGAACCTGAAGCCGTTTGAAGACGCCACATGGATCCACGACTGGACCTTGTTCTATTGGGCCTGGTGGATCGCCTGGGCACCTTTTGTGGGCATGTTCATCGCGCGCATTTCCAAGGGACGAACGCTCCGAGAGTTCGTGCTCGGCGTGCTTCTAGTCCCCACGATTTTCTGTGCGTTCTGGTTCTCTGTGTTTGGGGGCACAACCATCTCGTTGGAAATGTTCGACCATGTGAGCTTGAAACAGGTCATCGATACACAAGGGAAGGAGGTGGCGCTATTTACCCTCCTGGGGCACTTCCCCTTAGGAGCGTTTATGTCGATCCTGGCCATGTTCCTCATCGGCACGTTTTTCATCACCTCAGCGGATTCGGCAACATTCGTGCTGGGGACGCTGACCTCCGATGGAAACCTCAACCCTCCGAACTCGATTAAGTTCACATGGGGGATCATCCAATCACTCACCGCTCTCGTGTTGTTGTGGACTGGCGGCTTGCAGGCGTTACGGACCGCGTCCATCATTGCGGCCTTCCCGTTCGCGTTCGTGATTATCATCATGGTGATCGCTCTCTTTAAAGCCCTGCAGAAGGATATGCAGACCTCCCGTCTCTCTGATCGCTAAGCCAGGACTAGTCATCCGAGACTTAGCATCTTGTCATTCCTTGGCCTTGGCACATCCTGCATCCTGCCTCTCCACACGTTGGGATAGGCCTCCGGATCACCACTGGTCGGGGGAAGAGCTGAAGAGGGCTACCTGGGGGTGGCCTACCGGCCGATCTCTGCCAGGGGGTCCGTTGTGACCATGAGCGCGCCGCGTGGATTGGGCTCGAGAACATTCGAAGTAGCGAGTTGGTCACGTTCCGGGACCGTCTTGCACTCAGGTGTCGTCACGAACCCCCAATGCTGGTTGTCGCGGCAGAGGTTATTCAGCACCATGGCTTCGGCGTGATGGAACATCAATACCCCACTCAACATATTGGCTCGGCAGGTGTTTCGAATGACGTCTGGATGGGTGCCAGGGTCACGAACCGCAATGCCGAAGTGATGGTTGGAGTAACAACTATTTTGGGCGAGGTAGGGGCGTGCTCCTGCGAACACGAAAATCCCTGATTCACGATTGTAGCAGACTTCAGTATCCAACAAGGAGGGTCGGCAGTTGGCTCCGTAGATCACGATGCCAGAAAGAATACCCTCCATGGCACGACACCACGTAATGTTGCAAACTGAATCCAGGATGTTCAAGGCCGAGTGTTGGTCACTCCCGATATAACGGAAGGTGATCCCAGAGACCAATCCCGATGGTACGTCTTGGAGGTAGAGCGGACCGCCACGCCGGCTGATGATCTGAACATGGTCCCGGCCCGCTCCGATCAACTGTATCGGTCTCTTGTGCATGAAGATCTTATCCTCATACATGCCCGGCTTCACGAACACTAAGTCGTCTGGCTCGGCATCCTTTAGCGCTGCACTGGGTCGGAGATACGCGACAGGGTCGGCTGGGTCTACGATGAGGGTTCGTCCGCCAGTGGGGTTTGGAGGAGGTTCCCGGAGCAGGTCATCGGTCATCCTCTGGGGTGGCTGCGCAGCACCTCCAGGATCCCGACTCGAGCCTTCAGGGGACGCATCCGGCATGGTCGAAGTTTCGTAACCTGCGAGTGGGGTGCAGAAGAAGGCTGGCATTATCAGCGGGCCATGAAGACGATGTCAAGCCGCACTCTCGAGATCGCCGTTCACGACTCATCCGTCGGTTCCACACCGAGGAGTGCCGCCAGCGCAGGGACCGTGTAGTCGGTTTGAGCATTGAGTTTCACGTACTCGATCCCGACTTCATTGAAGATGGATGTCAGGAGGTGTTCCCTGACTTGTTTGTTGGCCGGCATCTGGGAGGAATCTACCAGTTCGATGACTTTCGATACGGTCAGCGTTCCTGGGTGAACCAAGGCAAAGTCGACCCGCCTGAATGCAATCTTGTTGAGGCAGTCAGCGCGAGCACGGCGATTCTCCGACTTGATGTCCACAAGGCACCACACGGGGATTTGCGTGAACACCAGGTATTGATCTTCCACAGCCAGGCGTAGCAAGTTGTAGAAAGCCGCTTCTTCCTCGGTGAGAAGCGGCTGTGCATGTAGCGATACTGACGGCGGCAGAGGATTGAGAGAAGCCGTGTTCTCGGACCGTGCGCGTGTTGCTCGACGGTAGCGCCACCCCGCCAAGAGTATCAGCCCTGCGGCGATGCTCACCCAGATCCAAAGATTCATTTCGTCGGTTAAGATCACAACCATCTCACCGTGGAATGAAGGATCGCTTTGCGCCGCCCGGCACGATCTTCCCCAACACCGCACGATGCCCAGCGCCGGTTGCAGCCGGGATGTTGGTGCCTACTCCATGTATGGCTTGGTACGCCAGCACCGCGAAGGCGATCGATTCAAACGCCTTGCTCTGCCATCCCACTTCATCGAATGTTCGTACCGGCGTTGGGCGAAAGACGGCCTTTAAGTTAACCATCAACGCGCGATTCCGAACGCCGCCGCCTCCGACGAGGACTTCGTCGATTGTTCCGGGAATCCAGCTCCTCGCAATTCCCACAGCGACAGCCGTAAACAGAGAGCAGGTGGCCATGAGATCTCGAGGCGATAAACGACGCGCACGCTTGGAGGCCAGAAGCTTCCCCAGGAACGCCTCTCCGAACTCCTCACGTCCAGTCGTCTTGGGCGGCTTGCGCGTGAGATAGGGATGGGACAAGAGCTCTTGAAGCAGCCAAGGATTGACCCTTCCCTTGGTCGCCAAGCGCCCGTCCTGATCCATCAGCCGTTGCCCTCGACTGAGCTTCTGAATCACTCCATCCAACAGCATGTTGCCGGGTCCCGTGTCGAACGCACGAACCGATTCCGGGCTCCCTCGTCGCGCGAGATAGGTGACATTCGTAATACCGCCAAGGTTCACGATCAGACGGGACCGACGCGGATGGCGAAGTAAGACGTAATGGGCGTAGGGGGTGAGCGGGGCACCTTCTCCGCCCGCTGCGATATCCCGGGGTCGAAAGTCGGCGACAGTTGTAATACCGGTGCGCTCCGCGATCACCGCCGGCTCTGCGATCTGAAGCGTTGACCGGACCATCCCCAGGCCAGGCTCTCGGCGAGGCGTAGGAAGATGGTGCACCGTCTGTCCGTGCGATCCGATCAGGTGAATGCTGGAGGGTTTTAAGCTGGCCTGCCTGATGACGCGTAGCGCCGCTCTCGCAAACCACTCGCCCATGACGACATTCAGATGACAGATGTCAAAGACAGTCCCGCCCATCGATGCGCTCAAGATCCTCTTCCGCAACGTGGGCGGGTACGGAAGTGAATGGAAAGCGACTTGTCTGACCGTCAAGCTAGCTCCGCGTCCACGAATCTGGACGAGTGCGGCATCGACGCCATCTGCCGAGGTCCCTGACATCAATCCGATCACATTCATGCGCTGAACTCCACGGTGTTCGTATGGAATGGAAATGCCTAACGCGCTACGCTACTCGAAGTCGCGGAACTGGTCAAGTCACGAGTGCGGCGCCCACACGCCTGTGTGTAGAATCATGTAGACCGAACCGTGCGTTGACATTCCTCCAACGCGGTGCTACGGTCCGCTCATGCATGTGAACGGTCTTGCGTTGATAGTCGGCGTGTTGCTTTTTGCTGGAGCCCCGTTCGGCGTCACTCCTCAGGTGCGAGCGGAAACGCCGGACACCCTGAAAGTCGTGGTCACCATTCCAGTGCTCAAGGACTGGGCGTACCGGGTGGGTGGATCTCATGTTCAAGTCGTATCGCTGATCTCCGGACTGGAGAGTGAGCATACTTACTCACCAAAGCCCAGCGACTTGGTGGCGGTTCGAAAGGCGCGTGTCTTACTGGAGGTCGGGCTTGGGTTGGAAGTGTGGGTCAGCTCACTCATTAAGAGTGCCGGCAACCATGACCTCCTCGTCGTGACGACGTCCAGTGGCATCGCACTGATGCGTGGGTCCGGAAACCATCCGACCACCGAGGGAGCCCGTGGCGGTGGTCGCCACCGTGGGAACCCACATGTGTGGCTGGACCCAGAAAATGCCAAGACCATGATTCGACACATTACCGAGGCCTTCATCAAGGTCGATTC
The DNA here is from genome assembly GCA_046759485.1 of Nitrospiraceae bacterium. GTDB lineage: Bacteria > Nitrospirota > Nitrospiria > Nitrospirales > Nitrospiraceae > JBHICF01. Next base: position 9,067 of record JBHICF010000005.1, on the reverse strand, counting down.
TGAGCACGCAGCGGACTATCGAAAAAATCAAGCCGAATACCTGCGTGAGCTCGACAATCTTCAAGATGAATTGGTCGGCCGTCTACGAGAGGTCCCGGATCGCCGGATCGTTGTGCACCATCCTGCCTGGCCGTACTTTGCCCGTCGGTTCGGTCTCAAGATCGAAGGTCAGATTGTCTCACAAGCCGGTGCGGAGCCATCCGCCCATCATTTACAGGCACTGATTCAGCAGATTCGCAAACATCGCATTCGAGTCATTGTTTCCGAGCCGCAATTAAATCAAAAGATTCCCAGAGTCTTGGCACACGACACGAACGCCCGTGTTGTGGTTCTAACCCCGCTGCCCGGCGGTCTCCCTGGCACGGACACGTACTTGGATATGCTACGCTATGACGTGTGGCAGTTGGCAGAGGCGCTCGAGGAGTCAAAGTCGATGGAGGGATGAATCGGGAATTCGTCAAGTATCGGGCCGGACGTTCTCTCTAGACGTTCCGGCTTCTGAGTTGCTGATAGGTTGAGGTACGATGGCGACGTCGATCATTCGCTTTGCTCAAGCCACCTTCGGGTTTCCCGGTGTGATTGCCTTGCAGGATATCACGCTGGACGTCTCGGAGGGTGAATTCGTGGGCGTGATAGGGCCGAACGGCTCCGGGAAGACCACCCTGTGCCGCGCGATCCTCGGCTTGATGCGTCCCTTCAGTGGTACCCTGCAGATCTTTGATTGTGCGTGCGAGAAGCTCCGGTGTCATCACCGGGCGAAGATAGGGTATTTGCCTCAGAAGGGAGCCCTGGATCGAGACTTCCCCATCACGGTCTTTGAAGCGGTCATGATGGGCCGGTATGGTTCGCTCGGGTTGTTCCGAAGGCCCGCCCAACAGGATCGCGAGATTGCGATGGAGGCCTTGGAAAATGTAGGCATGCAGGATCATCGAGACACCGGACTTGGGCATCTCTCAGGTGGCCAGCAACAACGAGTCCTGATCGCACGAGCACTTACCCAGAAACCTCAGGTCCTGTTGCTCGATGAGCCGACGACAGGGATTGATATTACCACGCAACAAAGCGTCCTCGATCTGATCCAGCGACTCCACCATGACCTAGGCCTCACGGTGCTGCTGATCACTCATGACATCAACCTTATCCGGTCTCGTGTGGACCGGTTGGTGTTGCTCAAAACTCGCCTCTTCGCTGCTGGGCCTCCTGATGACGTGCTCCGGCCTGATCTGCTCCGCCAAGTATACGGGAAGGACCTCGTCATCGCCGAGCGAGATATGATTATCGTCGAGGACTACCACCACCATTAAATCTCAGGGCACACGGCGAGAAGCTAGACACCCGGGCCACCATCTAGCGCGGGATAAGACTCTGAGTTGATCGCCTCTCACCACGCACCTGGACAAGAGCGATGGTCGAGATGTTTGCATATGACTTCATGCAGCGCTCGCTGCTGGCCGCGGCGCTCGTAGGCGGTGTGTGCTCGGCCATCGGGGTCTTTATGGTTCTCCGGGGGCTCGCATTCCTCGGCGCGGGAACCGCCCATGCGGCCTTTGCCGGCGTCACGCTGGCCTACTTGGTTGGATTTCCCCCGTTGCTCCTCGGAATTGTGTTCGGTATTGCGACGGTCTTAGTGACGGGTGTGATTGAGGAAAAAGGTCGGATGAAGCTGGACGTGTCCATCGGCATTCTGTACACCGCAACGATGGCGCTGGCGATCCTGTTCATCGGCTTGATGGAAGGCTACAACGCTGAGGTGTACGGCTATCTCTTTGGCAGTGTGCTCTCGGTGACGCCAGAAGAGCTGCGCATCATTCTCGTCGTGAGTCTCGTCGTGGTCGGTGTCCTCCTCGTGTTTTCGAAGGAACTGTATTTCATCGCCTTCGACCAGGAAATGGCCGAAGCCTCTGGTGTTCACGCTCGGCGGCTGTTCTATCTGCTACTGTTCCTGGTGGCACTCACAGTCGTCATTTCGCTCAAAACGGTGGGCGCGATCCTCGTTTTTGCCATGCTCCTGATCCCACCCTCCACCGCGTATCAACTGACCCACAGCCTGTCGTACATGACTCTGTACTCCGTCGTTATTGGCGTGACCTGTGCGGTGACAGGAGTGACCCTCTCGTATGCTTGGGATCTCCCCTCAGGCCCCGCGATTGTCCTGCTCGCCACGATCGTCTTTTTCTTATCTCTTCTGTTGTCCCCGAAGCGTCTGAAGCGGGCTCCCGCTCGGTAACATCCTTCGTGGTTCTTCTCCCCACCGAGACAGCTCAGGCCCGGGTGAACGCGATCCTTGCCCTCTCTATTCCTGCCGAGCATGCTCCGACCTCGTCCACACCATGCCAGTCTGTTCCTTATCACTAAACCCTAGCTTCTCATAGAACGACTGTTTGTCACGCGTGCAGAGCCAAAACAGCTCAACCTGTTGGAGATCGGGATGCTGAAGGATGCGTTGCATGATCTGGGTCCCAATGTCGAGGCCTTGGCACTCGGGGTCAACGATCACGTCCCAAATCGAGGCCCGGTATACGTAATCGGTCAGGACACGCCCAAATCCAATCAGGCGCTCGCCGTCCCACACGGAAAGGACAAGGTCGGACTCCCGAAGCATCTGCTGGATGTCCTTTTCTGCCCGTCCCGCGGCCCAGGGCGCGTGAACGTAGAGTTGGGCGAGGTGCGAAGGATTGAGATCCTTGCGGTCCGAGAATGTGATCATGGTCTTGAGTGAGGAGGCCTCTCCATATTAGAGTATACTCTCTCGTCGTTATTTACGTACGGATCGGTATGAGGATGGCCCAATGACGAACGTGCGAACCTGTACAAACTGCGGTCTGCTGATGTGGGTGAAGGATGAGGACATCGAGATCTTGGATGAGAACACCGTGCGTGTGAAGTGCCCTCACTGTCACGAACTAGTCCGCATGAAGTTGGTGACGCAGGGTTCGAATGCTGCCGGTCCCAAGATGGGTCACTAGTCTCTATCTGGAACAGACCGCTGACTGGATTGTGATTCCGTCCCGCGACTAGCAGAGGCCCCGACCGGCACCTTCGAGCTCCGGCTGGTTGCCTGGTAAAATCCGGTGCAAAGTGTTCCTGTACTCCTGAATGCGTGCCTGATCATCAGGCGAGAAGACGATTGCCTTCTCGTTCTGCATCAGTTCCAGCTGATCTAGGGTCATGAGCAGCGCTTGCACAGCTTTCAGCATCCACCCGGATTCAAAAGCCTCCAGCGATTCGACGAGAGGCTCATTCAGCCGTTTGTATGTGGGGGCATTGTTTTGTTGGCGAAACCTAGCAACTGCACGTTCATAGGCATCCACCGCTTCGGGCTTCGGTTTTATCCCACCTGGTGCAACTGACATCGGGGTCACTTCAGGAAGTTTCGCACTGAAAGCTTTCAGTTGCGAGACGAGACTGCCGATCACGTCAAGAACCAGGGTTGTCTCCACGTTTTGAATCCTCTCCGTTTGGTGACAGATACCCCCGTGACCGACATCTGTCAAGCACGCTTCGACGGAGCTGAGGTCGCGCGACGGCGCAGCTCCTCCATCACCTCAATCATGTCAGGGGGTAGCGGAGTGGTGAACTCGAGCGGACGGCCGTTCATCGGGTGACGGAAGCCAAGCGTTCGCGCATGCAACATCACTCGGGGGAGTACCACCTCATGGACGACCTTGACCTTGCCGCCCCCGTAGGTAGGATCTCCCAAAACCGGGTGGCCTAGTGATGCCAAGTGGACCCGGATTTGGTGGGTGCGACCGGTTTTCGGGAAGACCGCAACCTGTGTCGCCAGCTTGGCGAAGCGCTCAACCACCCGATACACGGTGGCTGAGGGTTTTGGGCGAGTTGTGTGGGCCGAAAACTTCTTTCGCTCTTTAACATCGCGCCCAATCGCGAGCTCGATGACCCCCTCAGCCTTCTTGATAGACCCCCAAGCCAGAGCCTCGTAGACCCGGGTGATGCTGTGCTGCTTGAACTGGCTGGCCAGTGCCCGGTGCGCCTGATCGGATTTAGCAATGACCATCACTCCGGAAGTCTCCTTATCCAAGCGATGAACCAGGCCCGGTCGCTCCTTGCCACCAATAGAGGACAAGCCCCCGCCAGAGGAGCCGAAATGGTGGAGCAGGGCATTGACCAAGGTGCCGGACCAGTGACCTGGCGCAGGATGCGCCACTAGACCGGCTGGTTTGTTCAGGACCATGAGGTGTTCGTCCTCAAACATGATCGCGAGGGGGATCGACTCGGGTTTCAGTTGTATGGGCTCGGGCCTGGGTATCTCTAAGGTAATTCTGTCGCCGGGTCGGATCTTGTGGCTCGACCTGACGGGTTGGTCGTTGATCCGAATTCTTCCCCCCTGGATGAGCCGTTGTAGAGCGGCTCGGGAGAGGGTTGGTTCACGGTTCGCCAAGAACACATCAAGCCGCTTCGGCGTCTCGCCGGGCGTCACGATGAGCTCCGTGTGTGTTTCAGATTTCGGCATTCAGGCTGGAATGAGCCGGAACGTACAGGCTCTGCCTAGGAGGGGATAGGTCAGGAATGAATGGTGCCCTTCGGTCGTTCACGACCGGCGCGTTCGGCGATTTTTTTCCTGAGCCGAGCTTTCTCACGGCTGATTTTTGCCTCTTCAACATCTGACGGAAGCCCGCCGCGCTCAAGACGCTCTTCGGCTCTGGCTACTGCGGCCTCGGCGCGATCCACGTCGATCTCTTCCGCTTTTTCGGCGATATCAGCAAGGACGGTCACCTTGTTCGAGGTTACCTCAGCGAAGCCAGATAGGATGGATACAAATTGTGATTGCTCACCGACCTTGTACTGCAGCTCCCCGATACGAAGCAGGGAGAGCAGAGGGCAGTGACCTGGCAGTACACCAAAATCTCCCTCGCTGCCCGGGACGATCACCATGTCCACAGGTTGGCTGATCAGGAGCTTTTCAGGAGTAACGATCTCGAGAAGGAGCCTCGGAGGTTGGCCTGACGCGTCTGGTTGAGCCATTAGCGCTTGTGCCCTAATCTTTCGGCCTTCGCCACCGCTTCCTCGATCGTGCCGACCATATAAAATGCTTGCTCCGGCAGATCGTCGTACTTTCCCTCCACGATCTCTTTGAAGCTACGAACCGTATCGGTGAGCTTGACGTACTTCCCGGCCATCCCGGTGAATGCCTCCGCGACGTGGAAAGGCTGCGAGAGGAAGCGCTGGACTTTTCGAGCTCGGGCAACGAGCTGCTTATCATCTTCGGATAGCTCGTCCATACCTAGAATGGCGATGATGTCCTGCAGGTCCTTGTAGCGCTGCAGAACCGTTTGCACCCTCCTGGCAATCGAGTAGTGTTCTTCCCCAATGACGTGGGGATCCAGAACTCGCGACGTCGAATCCAGAGGGTCAACCGCTGGGTAAATCCCCAATTCAGCTAGCTGTCGAGACAAAACCGTCGTGGCATCGAGGTGAGAAAAGGCGGTCGCCGGTGCGGGGTCTGTCAAGTCATCAGCCGGCACGTAGATGGCCTGGACCGACGTAATCGACCCCTTCTTGGTCGAAGTAATTCGTTCCTGCAGCGTCCCCATTTCGGTTCCCAATGTCGGCTGATACCCGACTGCCGATGGCATACGCCCGAGCAAGGCGGATACTTCCGATCCCGCCTGGGTGAAGCGGAAAATGTTATCAATGAACAACAACACATCTTGGCGCTCTTCGTCCCGGAAGTACTCGGCGATCGTCAGACCCGTTAACCCCACTCGTAGTCGCGCACCAGGCGGTTCGTTCATCTGGCCATACACGAGCGCGGCTTTGGATTTGGTGAAGTCCTTTGGGTCGATCACTTTTGACTCTTGCATCTCGTGCCAGAGGTCATTACCCTCGCGCGTCCGCTCACCGACCCCCGCGAACACTGAGAAGCCGCCATGATGGAGCGCAATGTTATTGATGAGTTCCATGATGATGACGGTCTTCCCCACCCCCGCGCCTCCGAACAGCCCTACCTTACCGCCCTTGGAATAGGGTTCCAGGAGATCCACAACCTTGATCCCGGTCTCCAACACTTCCGTCTTGGTTTCCTGCTCGTCGAGCGGTGGGGCAGCTCGGTGAATCGGATATTTCTTCTTCGCTCGAACCGGACCGTGCTCGTCTACTGGCTCTCCCAACACGTTGACGACCCGCCCCAGGGTTTCCCGTCCTACGGGGACGGAGATAGGATCCCCGGTGTCCTGCACCGGGATCCCTCGGACCAAGCCATCAGTTGAGGACATGGCTACCGCTCGAGTCCGGTTCTCCCCTAGATGCTGTACCACTTCCAGCGTCAGGTGCACCGCCGGCTTTCCAGCCTTAGCATCTTCATCCTGATCCACCCTCAACGCGTTGTAGAGGTTAGGGAGGTGGCCTGGCGGAAACTCCACATCAACCACGGGTCCAATGACCTGAATGACTTTTCCAGTGATCACTGCGTACTCCTCCGGTAGCGTTAAGCGTCAGATGAGAACCAGGAATCGTCAGTCTTCCAGAACGACTGTACTGTCATGCTCAACGATTCACTGTTCACGATTAACGCAGGTTCATTTCAGTGCTTCCGCTCCTCCCACGATGTCCATCAATTCCTTGGTGATACCCGCCTGTCTCGTCTTGTTGTAGAATAGAGTGATCTTGCCAATGAGTTCGCCGGCATTCCTTGTCGCGCCGTCCATAGCGGTCATCCGAGCGGCTTGTTCAGCTGCGGTGGACTCCAGCAATACACGAAACGTAAGAACATAGACAGTCTCGGGTAGCCCCGCGAAGATCTCCTCTTCGCCGGGCTCATACAGGTAACTTCCGCCCATGACGGGTTCCGGATCGCCCGATTCGCTCAAGAGTTCGATCGGAAGAGACTTTCTCACAATGACCTGCTGTTGCATGACCGATTTGAATTGATTGTAAACTACATACAGCTCGTCGAAAGTCCCGCGGGTGTAATGCTCAATGACGTCTTGACCGATATCCTTCGCGTGCTCGAAGGTCAACCGATCAAACACTCCTGGCCACAGGCCACGGATTGGCCATGGCCGCCGCCGAAAAAAGTCGATTCCTTTCCGGCCGACCACGCTCACACTGACTTGAGCACCCCGAGCCTGGTGCTCTTCTAACACCTGGACTGCCCTTCGCAGGACGTTCGCGTTGAACGCACCGCAGAGGCCTCGGTCGCTGGTCACGACGGCAACCTCAACTTTATTCGCAGGCCGTCGCTGGAACAGGGGATGGACATTCCGATCCACACGCTGCCCAACCCGTTCCAAAACTTCCCGCAGTCGTATGGCATAGGGCCGCGCAGCCAGGATCCGGTCTTGCGCCCGCTTGAGCTTGGCTGCCGCCACCATTTTCATGGCTTTGGTGATCTTCTGGGTGTTCTTAACCGATGCTATTTTGCGCCTGAGACTTTGGAGGCTTGGCATCGACTCGGGATCCCTTCACGGGGCTCCGCGGCTTAGTACTTTGTGGTCTTTTTGAAGTCGGTAATGATCTGCTTGAGCTGAGCTGCAAACTCATCATCTATTTTCTTGCGACTGACGATCCCTTCTTTGGCAGCGGGATGTTTCTCGGTCACGTAAGTGAGGAGGTCCTGTTCGAAATCGCGAATGTTCCTGGTGGGCACGTCATCAAGAAAGCCGTTCACCCCTGCAAAGATCACCAGCACCTGATTGGCCACGGGCATGGGCTTGTATTGCTCTTGCTTGAGGAGCTCGACCATGCGAGCCCCTCGGGCGAGCTGGGCCTGCGTGGTCTTATCCAAATCGCTGCCAAACTGGGCAAATGCCGCCATTTCCCGGTACTGGGCGAGATCCAAACGGAGGGTTCCAGCCACCTGTTTCATCGTCTTGATTTGAGCCGCGCCGCCGACACGCGAGACCGAGAGCCCGACGTTCACGGCTGGCCGAACTCCTGAATAGAAGAGGTCGCCTGACAGATAAATCTGTCCGTCCGTGATCGAGATCACGTTGGTCGGGATGTACGCCGATACGTCTCCCGCCTGTGTCTCGATAATAGGCAGCGCAGTGAGACTCCCTGCGCCTTTCTCATCGCTCAACTTTGCGGCACGTTCAAGAAGCCTCGAGTGCAGGTAAAACACATCACCCGGGTAGGCCTCACGGCCAGGTGGTCGCCGGAGAAGAAGAGAAAGTTGGCGATAAGCGGTTGCATGCTTTGAAAGGTCGTCGTAGATGATGAGCGCGTGCTTCCCGCTGTCGCGGAAGTATTCCCCGATCGAAGCACCCACATAGGGCGCAAAATATTGGAGTGAAGCCGGATCGCTCGCAGTTGCCGACACCACCGTCGTGTACTCCATGGCGCCATGGTCCTCGAAGGTCTTGATAACCCGAGCCACTGTTGATCGCTTCTGCCCGACGGCTACATAGATACAGAAGACGTTCTGCCCCTTCTGATTGATCACCGTATCCACCGCGATGGCGGTTTTCCCAGTCTGGCGATCCCCGATGATCAACTCCCGTTGTCCACGGCCGATGGGAATCATGGCATCGATGGCCTTGAGGCCGGTTTGCAAGGGTTCGCAGACGGATTGCCGGTCGACGACACCGGGCGCCCTGACATCGATCAACCGCGTGTCGCTTGACTTGATCGGTCCTTTCCCATCGACCGGATCACCCACTGCATTGACCACACGCCCCACGATGGCATCGCCGACCGGCACTTCTGCGATACGTCCCGTGCGCTTGACCGGATCCCCTTCACGAATCTCGATGTCCTCACCAAGCAACACGGCCCCGACGCTGTCTTCTTCGAGGTTCAGCGCCACGCCCAGTAGGTTTCCAGGGAACTCGAGAAGCTCGCCAGACATGGCCCCCTCCAGGCCGTATACCTTGGCGATGTTGTCGCCAACCTGAATGACGGAGCCCAGTTCGTTGACATCGACGTGCTTGTCAAATCCCTTGATCTTTTCTTTAATGATAGCGGTAATCTCTTCAGCCTTGATCTGCATCGACTACTCCCTGTCCAGTAAGGCCTGCATCGTGTTGAGTCGCCCTCGAATCGTGCTGTCTACCACCGTGCTTCCCATTTGGATGTGCAGGCCTGAGAGGAGGCTCGAGTCCGTACGAAA
>JBHICF010000004.1:0-29235 GCA_046759485.1 Nitrospiraceae bacterium | reverse complement strand
GTGCACTATAGCACGCATCATCCGCAACAGACCGCCCAATACCTGGAGATCGCTCGCCGCCTTGACCTCTTGGTCACCGGTGGCAGCGACTATCACGGGCTGACCAAACCGGATATTGAGGTCGGAATCGGCAGAGGCGGTCTTGAGGTGCCAAGCAAATTACTGGAGCCGCTCAAAAAGGCGGCTGCCTTGCTGTAGAATTCACTCCCTTCCATAGGAGAGACGGTCCCTCACGACTTCCTCCGGCGCCGATCCTCTTCTGCTTCCTGTAGGAGTTCCTCGACTGTCTCAGGAGGGATCTGTCTCACCGCGACCCCGATTGCACACCGAACGACTATCGGCAAACCGAGCCGATGACTCAACTCCTCTAATTTCGCGCGCACGCGTTCGATCATCGGACCAACTTCCTGGAGCCCCGCATCAATCAACAGCGCGGCGAATTCGTCCGCGCCATAGCGAGTCACCAGATCCGTTGTCCTCGTTGATTCCAGGAGGGCGTCTGCCACAGCGCGAAGGACTTCGTCGCCGACCGAAAACCCGAATTGATCATTAATCCCCTGCAAGTGCTGAATATCCGCCACGAAGAGGACGACCCCGCTGCGTCGGCGACGTGCGAGCGCGGCGAGCCGACGGTACTGGGCCTCAAACGCGCGGCGTCCCACGAGCGACGTCAAGGGATCCGGTGCTGATCGCGCCAGCAAGCGATTCATGGTGCGTGCACGCGCAGCCAACGTTCGCAAGAGGCCCATGGCTAGCGGACTACAGCTGAGGAGTACTTCCTGGAAATCGCCGCGTGGAACGACGAGGCAACGGGTCATGTCTATCGCCACCGCGGAGCCGGTTGACGCACCGTCCGAGAACACCCCCTCCTCTCCAAAGATGTCTCCCTGACCAAGCTCTCCGACAAAGCGGTCACCTCCTGAGGCATCAAGGGACTCCATGAGCCGCACCCGTCCCGACAGAATAATGTACACGTGGTGGATTGGCTGGCCGGGGGAAGTGATGGCCTGCCCCGCCGAGAATTGCTTCTCGGTCGCGTGCTCCACGAGGCGCTCAAGGTCCTTCCAAGCAACGGACTGGAACAGCGGTGCTGCCGAAAGCATCCTGGCGTAGGCTTCGACGCCGGCACCTTCCCGAGCCCCGCGGAACGGTTCGCTGGCAGACGATATTGGGGAGTGGAAGGCACCCTGATCGAGACTGTCAGTCGGCTCAGGAGCGTCGATCGCGGATGTGCGCGAGAGCCAGGCTCTGACGCGCGCACGTAACATCGGAGGACTCAGGGGCTTCACCAGGTAATCGGTGGCACCTTTATCACCCAGTCGGCGTAGCCCATGCGGCACGGAGCTGTCCGTGAGCAGCATGACCGGCAGAGCCGGTCGCCCGAGCCGTGCGCGCAGCTGATGGATCAGTGATGCGCCATCCCCGTCAGGTAGGTGCGTATCAATGATCACCAATGAAGGAGCTGTTTCCTTCGCCTGGATGAGTGCCGTGCGCTTGTCAGACGCAGTCGAGAGCAGGAGGCCATCCTCTGCGAGAATTTCCCCCACTGCTGCCACTGCAGTCTCGTGAGGACTGACGAGCAGCACCCGCGCTCCAGCGACCGGCCGATGCTCGAGTGCAGACGGTTCGCCCACTATGGGTGTCGCCCGTGTACCGTGTATCTCCAACTCCTGTCCCTCCGCTGCCGCGGTCACATCGAGCGTCGCTCCCCTTTCCCGAACGAGTTCTTGAGCACGCACCTCGAGTTGACCAACCTCCGTGTCATCGTGCAATGGATCGTGATGAAACAGGGCAAGCCGCGCAGCGCCGGCCATCAACGCCACCTCAGTGGCGTACTCGACGGTACTATGCCCCCAACCGAGCTTGCTCGAATATTCCTCGGCACTATATTGGGCGTCGTGAATAATGAGGTCTGCGTCCTTGAGGAAGGCAATGTGGCGTTGGTCTCCCGGATGGTCGAACACGCGATCAGTTGGATTCCAATACGGCTCGTGGTCAGACGCGTAGACGACTGTAGTGCCGTCGTTGGAGATCCGGAAGGCCATCGTCGGTGAGGTGTGGTTCAAATACTGCGTCTCGACCAGGACATTGCCCAAGCGAAAGAATCCTTCTTGGAGTTCTGTGAAATGGATGCGACTACGCAGGTCGCGTAGGGTCACCGGGAAGTAGGAATATTGCATCTGTCCGGCGAGGACGTCCTCCACTCCTCGCTGGAAGCCCAATGGAGCGTATATGTTGAGCTCGGTATCCGGTAAAAAAGCCGGGTTAAAGAAAGGGAATCCCTGGATATGATCCCAGTGCGTATGCCCGATGAACAGGTTGAGTTTCAGGGGGAGAGGTAAGGAACGCAGGAGGTGGAGCCCCAAGGGCCTCGCGCCAGTTCCGCAATCCAAGATGATGACGGTCCCATCATCAGCCCGTAGTTCAACACAGGGCGTGTTCCCGCCATACTTGGCAGTCCGGGGTCCTGGTGTCGGGATCGAGCCGCGGGTTCCCCAGAAACGTAGGTACATCGGCTCTGCTCGTGTGCTTAGCTGTCTGGTGTCTCGACGATATGGTTTTCGAAGCGGGTGCACCCTTCGGCCAGGAGCCGATTGGTGAGCATTTCACCCGGCCATTCAATCGGAAGGTCAGCAGTAAAGACCCAGACATCGGGAGAGGTCCAGAGTGGGCCATGATCTTCCGGTAGTTCAGGATCGAAGAGATCGGTCCAGATCGGCATGTACACGCCGTTTCCACATTGGGTATGGAGGTGCACGATCGTCCGGCTACGGACGGCAGGTTCCAAATCATGCCAGACCGCCACGGTTTCATCCGCTAAGCGGTGCAGGCGTACGGCATTTTGCGCGTCGAACATCGCATACGCTGCGTACACCGGCGCCTCAAGCATGTGAGGCGCCGGCGCGAGTTCCCCACACTGCGCCATCAGCCCTTCGAGCAGCTGCTGCCGATCATTTTCCTCGATGGTCTCAGGCAATCCTGGATCCGGGGAGCCAATCACCTCAAAGATCAGGTAGGCGGTGGACTCGACGGGCGGATGCAATCGGGTGGCAATCGCCTGACGGCGGCGAGACTGCGCGAGGGCCGTGATATGCTCATGGAGTCCATGGAGGGTCAACAAATCCAGAGTCGCATCAGTCAGCAACCGTGGCTCGACCATCACCACACAGCCGGTGGGCAGATGCAGATGACGGTGGAGTAGGCCCGCCGTCGAAACCGGATCAATCTTCAACCGGAGAGGTAAACCGAGATTTGCCTGCAGCGGCAACTCGAGCGCGGCTATCATGGCATAGGCAGGTTTGTCATCAGAATCACCCTCCACCAATACGGAACAGGACGCTTCAGCCAGCAGGTCAAACAGCCACTCCGCCATCTCCTCATCGAGCGCAGCCATGATGGTCAGCAAGTCTTGCTCGCGATCCTGCTCCAGCATAGACTGGAGGGTATCGACAGCCGCATCCGCGTCGCCGTGGTCATGCCGGCGGGCATTGATGAGATGAATCAGATCACGCGTCAGGGGGTCTGGCCGATGCCAACTAGACATGTATGTATCCCTGATGATTCACTTCAAGCGTAAGGAGTCTCATACAACCGTGAGCACCATGTTGCCAAAGTTCGGCGAAGGAGGCAAGCCCCCAGTCTTCGTTCACTCACCGATCACCTTGATGAGTACCCGTTTGCGGCGACGGCCGTCAAACTCACCGTAGAAAATCTGTTCCCATGGACCGAAGTCAAGCCGGCCATCAGTGATCGCGACCGTCACCTCCCGACCCATAATTTGACGCTTGATATGTGCGTCCGCATTGTCCTCGCCCGTGTCGTTGTGGTGGTATTTTGCGGCTTGAGGCGCCAGGTTTTCTAGAAAGGTGTCGTAATCCTTGATGAGACCGCGCTCGTCATCATTGATATAGACGCTCGCCGTGATATGCATCGCGTTCACGAGCACGAATCCTTCTCGGATTCCGCTCTTTTTGACCGCCGCCTCGACCTGGGGTGTGACGTTCAGATACGCTCGTCTGGTCTTGGTCTCAAAGAAGAGTTCCTCGCGGTAGGATTTCATCGGTGTGGCGGTAAGCAGGCAATGGCCTATGTGCCTGCATTCTGCCCTATGTGGCGAGAAGAAGCAAGTTGGGTGGTGCCTAAATAGACTCCAAGGAGATACCATAGGTGTGGGCTCCTCTCGTCGACTCGATGGCAAGCCACCGCGCTGTAGCCTATAATATGGTCAGAGGACTCGGGTCGACTCCTATGCATCACATGCTCCGACATACCGTTCGGCTGTCCGGGAATGCTCTCGCCGTGCTTCGGCGCAGGTACTTGGCCAAAAACGAAAGTGGCCGGCCGATCGAGACGCCGACTGAGCTGTTCTGGCGTGTCGCCCAGAATGTCGCCCAAGCTGAACTTCTGTACCCCGGTTCCCACACCAAGTCCCCGCAGATTGCTGAGTCGTTTGCCCGACTGATGAGCCGGCTAGACTTTCTGCCGAACTCTCCAACCCTGATGAATGCTGGCCGTGACCTACAACAACTGTCGGCCTGTTTCGTGCTGCCCGTCGAGGATTCACTGGAGTCCATCTTCGACACCGTCAAACATCAGGCGCTGATCCATCAGTCCGGCGGCGGTACAGGGTTCGCGTTTAGCCGTCTCCGCCACCGGAATGACAGAGTGGCGTCGACGAACGGCGTCGCCTCCGGTCCCGTCTCATTTATGAGGGTGTTCAACACCGCCACCGACGTCATCAAACAAGGTGGGACCCGCCGGGGGGCTAATATGGGGATTCTGAGGATCGACCATCCGGACATCCTCGATTTCATCGCCATCAAGCGAAACCCATCAGAGCTCACGAATTTCAATCTCTCGGTCGGTGTCACGGACGCCTTCATGCATGCGCTGGAACGGCGTCGTGAGTATGCCCTGGTAAATCCCCGTACCGGTCGGATCGTGTCTCACCTGAGCGCTGGAATGGTGTTTGCTCAGCTCGTGAGAGCTGCCTGGGAAACGGGCGAGCCTGGCGTCATTTTCTTAGACACGATCAATGCGCACAATCCTACCCCGCACGTCGGGCGTATCGAAGCGACGAACCCCTGTGGAGAACAGCCCTTGCTGCCCTATGAATCCTGCACTCTGGGATCCATTAATTTGGCGCGCTTTGTGACAGGTCCCGCAACCAGGCGACGCCTTGACTACGACCGTCTTTCGGAGGTCATTCCCATAGCCGTGCGGTTCCTTGATGACATACTCGACATGAATGTCTATCCCCTGCCGGAAATCGAGACGATTACCAAGGGCAACCGGAAGATCGGGCTTGGCGTCATGGGTTTCGCTGATGTATTGATTCGGCTTGGTATTCCCTATGATACCGACGCGGCATTACAGCTAGGCGAAGAAATTATCCGATTCGTGACCGAACAGGCCCACCACGCCTCGGCTGATCTGGCACGGGAGCGCGGAGTCTTTCCGAACTATAAAGGAAGCCGTCTCGAATCGACTGGACAGCAATGGCGCAATGCGACCGTGACGACGGTCGCGCCCACCGGCACGCTGAGCATCATCGCGGACTGCTCAGCAGGCATCGAGCCCTTGTATGGAGTGAGTTTCACAAGAACGGTCATGGAGGATGTGCGCCTCACCACTGTCCACGCCGAGTTCATTCGGCAGGCTCGCGCGGCCGGCGTCTATTCGACACGTCTGATGGCGCGTATCGCTACCAACGAATCCATTCAGCACATCGCTGCGATCCCTGCGCCGTTACGCCGCTTGTTCGTAACGGCCCATGACGTCTCGCCGGAGCACCACGTTCGGATGCAGGCTGTCTTTCAGCGTTTCAGCGATAGCGGTGTCTCGAAAACAATTAATCTCCCCGCGAAGGCGACCAAAGCCGATGTCGAACGAGCATTCCTCCTGGCATACCGCCTTGGATGTAAAGGGATCACGGTCTTTCGCACAGGCAGCCGCGACAAGCAGATTCTGTCGTGCTCCAACGTGCAGTATTGCTAGCCCGGCGAAGAGCAACCAGGCATCTGAGAAGGGACGCATTGGAGGGGAAGGAGCCCGGAGCCATGATTCGCGAGCCCGCTGTCGCCGGACAGTTTTATAGCTCATCTCCGGAGACGCTCGAGGCTGATGTCCGTCGCTACATGGGTCCCGCCCAAGTCGGGCAGAAGACCATCGCTGTCGTCAGCCCCCACGCGGGCCTCATGTACTCCGGGCATGTCGCCGGCGCGGTGTTTGCCCGAGTGGCCTTGCCGACAACCGTCATCCTGATCGGTCCCAACCACACCGGCTACGGTCCACCCGTGTCGGTCTATCCGCGTGGCGCCTGGCGACTGCCAGGCGGGGCTCTCAGCGTAGACGAACGCACCGCGGCGCAAATTCTGGCGCAGTACCCAACGGCTCAGCCCGATCTGGAGGCCCATCGCCTCGAGCATTGTCTGGAGGTGCAGCTACCCTTTTTGCGGCATGGCCGGGCCGGCGTCCAGATCGTGCCGATTGTATTGGGCACCTCCAGCCAAACCCGATGCCAGGAACTCGGCTCGTGCCTGGCGGAGGTCATTCGATTGGCAGCTCACGAACCAGAATCTGTCAGTCTCCCGTTGCTCCTCGCGAGCACCGACATGAATCACTATGAACCCGATGGGCTCACACGAGAGAAGGACCGACATGCGATCGAGGCCATTGAACGTCTGGATGCCGAGGGGCTCGAGGCGGCGGTGAGGCATCACCAGAGTTCGATGTGCGGGCTGGCCCCCACCATGACGATCCTCTACGCGGCTCGCGCATTGGGAGCCACTCGCGCGTCACTGATCCGCTATGCGACATCCGGGGAAGTCAGCGGGGACTACGACCAGGTTGTGGGATACGCGGGCCTCACGATCGATTCCTGAGAAGAGCTGAGCGGCTCGATCGACCCATTCGAATACGTAAGATCTGTTTGACAGACATGGACAGCAGTGTTATGTAGGTACCCGAAGCAGGATTTTCTCAGCAAGTCTGGCTCTCAGGGGGTGTCACCCTACGCGCAATACGGAAAAGGCTGATCGACGCTAAGGAGGGGTTTCGATGGTTAGACAGTCCGGCTTCACAGCAGGCGTAAGTGCACTCCCAGCGTGGAGCGTACTATTTGCCCGGGAACCGGAACCGGATCTGGACTTAGATCAGAGCGCCGACATGGACAAGACCGTCGTCTTGGATCCCTCAGGACTCCAGCCGCGGCACCATGCGAAGCCACCCAACAGGCACCCGGTGCTCGTCGTGCTGCTCCTCTTGATCCTCGGCGGCGGGGCGTACCTGTATACCAATCCAGACTTACTGTCGAGCCTGCTCGGTGGAATCCCGGGCAACGAAGCCTCTGTCCCACCAGCACCGAAAGTGATGGCTCCCCCGACGGGTGCGGCGACCCCATCGCCTACCCCCACGGTCCCTGCAAATGGGACGCCGCCGGCACAGCTCGCGTCACCGGCTCCCTCGACTATTCCGATACCTGCATTCATGGAAGGGCAGCGCGTGGCCATTGTCGCCGACCCGGCCAACCCCACCGGTGCAGTCACGCTCACAGCTGATTCGACTGGGACGCAACCAGGACCGACGATCTCGCTCAACTCGACGTTGACGGTACTGGATGCTGATCTCCAAGGCAACACCTGGATCTATTCGGTGCGCACCGAGAGTGGTGCGACCGGCTGGATTGCCGAAAGTCGGCTCAAGGCCAAATCCTAGACAAGTCCGCTCACCGCTCGGTTCCTTTCACTTCACCTTCTCTTGTTGCCAGCCGAGACATGATGTGTCTTGCGGCACGCCCTTGTCATGGTCGAGACCACTTATTCCCTGACTCGCGTGGCGGCCTGCTCTGTATGAACACGACGTCAATGTGACGATCTGCCTCGATCGTTGGTCATCCGCGACACCACCCATTGGAGTGCCTATGCTATAATGCTCCCGCTGAATCCCCTGGATCTCCATGCTTCGCGCAATCATTTTCGATTTTGACGGCGTGATCGCCGACAATGAGCCTGTCCATCTCGCCATGTTCCAACGGGTCCTGGGAGAACTCGGCCTTTTTCTCAGCAAGGATGAATACTACGCCTCCTATCTCGGATACGACGATAAGGGATGTTTCGAGGCCGCTCTCGCGATACACGGCCGACCTTATTCAAAAGACTTGATCCAAGACCTGGTTACACGCAAAGCACGCGTCTATCTTGACCATATCCGTGATCATCTTGTGATTTTCCCAGGCGTGCAGGCATTTGTCAGAGGGGCCGCCGTACGACATCGCCTCGCCATTGCTTCTGGGGCTCTGAGACATGAGATCGAATTCATCCTGGAGCAAGCTGGAATCCGAAAGGAATTCGCGCATATTACTAGTTCCGAGGACACGCAACACGGGAAGCCGGATCCCGAAGGATATCTCCACGCCTTGGGCGCGCTCAACCTTCGCCTCCGCTCGGGAGAGACCCCACTGCAAGCGGCGGACTGTCTCGTGGTAGAAGACTCGCTTCCGGGCATCCAGGCCGGCCGCGCTGCGGGCATGAGGGTCATGGCCGTGGCGAATACCCATGCCGTAGAGGATCTCCATGAGGCCGATGTGGTGGTTCGATCACTCGAGGACGTAAACCTCAGCGACCTTGAAGCCCGCCTGGCGTGAAGAGAGACAGATGAAGATCTGTTCCCTACTACCCGGCGCCACCGAAGTCGTTGCCGCGTTAGGACTCGCTGACCAGCTTGTCGGAATCAGCCACGAATGCGACTACCCCCCTGATGTCAGACAGCACCCCGTGATGGTGAAGGCGGTCATTGACCAAGAGCGGCTGTCCAGCCCGGAGATTGATACAGAAGTGAAGGCGGCCGTCCAGCGCGGTCAGCCTCTGTACGAACTCAATCGGGAGGCATTTGCGCTCGCGGAGCCGGATCTCGTCCTCACCCAGGATCTGTGTCATGTCTGTGCCGTCACGCCCAATCAACTTCAAGAAGCCATCGCCTCCGTTTCGACCAAACCGCGTGTCCTGTCCTTGAACCCTACAAGGATGGACGATATCCTCTCCGATATCGAACACATCGGTCGTGCCACCCAGCATGAGGCTGAAGCACGAACGTTCGTCTCAGCACTCAGGGCGCGGCTGGCGTCGATCCATGACCGAGTATCGAGTGTCAAGACTCGTCCGAGCGTCGTGTGCCTCGAATGGGTGGATCCTTTGTATGTGGCTGGCCACTGGGTGCCGGAGATGGTGGAGTCGGCTGGCGGGCAGAATCGGTTGGGGCGCACCGGCATCCCATCCTACCAAGTAACGTGGGACCAGATTGAGACCGCCGCGCCGGACGTCCTCATGCTCATGCCCTGTGGATTCTCTCTCGAACGATCCGTACGCGAGGCGGACCGCCTCGCCACGAGGCCGGGCTGGGAAGGCCTGCCCGCGGTGAAACAGGGGAACGTGTTTGCTGTCGACGCGTCCTCATACTTTAGCCGGCCCGGTCCACGCCTTGTCGATGGAGTCGCCATCCTGGCCGCCTCGTTCCACCCTGACGTGTTTGGAGGAACTCTGCCGCCGGGAGTACAACGTCTCGCGGCCTACCGTCCCGTCCCTGGAACGGCCGGTATTGCATGACCACGACCGAAGCACAGGCCTACTGCACGACCGTCACCCAACAGAGTGGGAGCAATTTCTATTACTCCTTCCTCTTCCTTCCTCCTCAGCGACGGCAGGCCATGCACGCGGTATACGCGTTCTGCAAGGAGATCGATAGCGTCGTCGACGATGCTCCCCCGGGGAGCAACCCGCAGGAAGCACTCGGCAAGTGGCGTGCAGAGCTCGACGCAGCTTATCGAGGCCATCCGACATACCCCGTCACGATTTGTTTAGTAGAACACGCACACCAATTGGGCATTCCAAAGGAATATTGTGAGGCGTTGATCGACGGAGTCGAAATGGACTTGACCACCTCGCGCTATGCGACCTTCGACGACCTGGCCGTGTATTGCTATCGTGTCGCATCCGTCGTGGGATTGATCTGTCTGAAGGTGTTCGGGACACGGTCTCCACGCGCGAGCGAGTACGCGATCAATTTAGGGATGGCTTTTCAGCTCACCAACATTCTGAGAGATCTGGGATCAGACGCAGACCGGGGACGCATCTACCTTCCACTGGAGGACCTAGGCCGGTTCAAGTACAGTGAGGATGAGTTGTTAAAGAAAACGTACTCGCCTGCGTTCATAGAGCTCATGCAGCGCGAATGTGCTCGAGCGCGCCAATTTTACGAGAAGGCACACGAGGTGTTCGTATCCCTCTCGCCGGATGATCAGCGTACGCTGACTGTGGCTGAGATCATGCGTAGTGTGTACGCTCGCATACTGTCCCGTATCGAAGACTCAGGCTACCGGGTATTCGGACCACGCATCAGCATGCCCCCAGCCTATCGTTTGGCCTTGGCTGCCGGTGTATGGTTGAGGAGTCGTTTTCTGTAAGATCTGCCAACCTCGCACTCATCGTGATCTTGATCAAGTTTCTCAAGAGGACCCACTCAAGGAGACTCTGCGCGCTCTTCCACCCTAAGGGTCCCCTGCCATGCCTCGCACCGTCCTCGTGATCGGCGGCGGCGCCGCCGGATTGGCGGCTGCCGTTCGTTTGGCCAACCAGCGGTACACCGTCACGCTCCTCGAAGCGCGAAGTGACCTCGGAGGGCGTCTGATCGTGGGCCATGAGCAGAATGGACCCGGCGTTTCGAGCAAGGTGGGGACCAACTCTCCAGGAGGCTTGGGTTCGGACAGTCTTCCCACTGTGATCCTTGGGCACCACAGGGAAACGCAAACGCTCGTGGAGTCGTTAGGTACAGCTCACTTGATCCAGTTTCCTAACCGCCTCGTCTTCGGCTTTCTCCTACCAGGTGGAAGGACGGTGACACTTCACCGACCGTGGCTCCCAGGACCGCTTCGTACTTTGGTGAGTACCATATTGTTCCGCGCGTTACCATTTCCCGACCGCTGGCGAGCACTGAACGTCATGGAGCAGGTCTGGGAAGGTGACACGCCGTGGCCCCGCGATCTTGAGACTCGGACGGCTGAAGATTGGCTGATGGCCATCGGACAGACAGAGAAGGCACGAGCACAAGTGTGGACGCCTCTTGCTCGGTTCCTGACCGGGGATGACATTGACGTCGTGTCTGCTGCGGTACTGGTAGACAGCGTGAAGCGTTGTTTCCTTACCGGTCTCCATCACTCAAAGATCAGTATCCCTCCCGAAGGCATGACTGGCCTTCTGGTCAGACCAGCTGGGACCCGACTCCAGCAGTTGGGCGCCACAGTGCGGCTCAACGCGAAGGTGACCCAAATCGCGTTCGCAGCCGATCATGTGACTGGCGTGCACCTCGCCGACGGCACCATGATGGCTGCGGATCAGTATGTCGTGGCGCTTCCTCACGGACAGCTTCGCCAGCTGATTCCTGAGCGATTATTGGCACTGTATTCTTACTTCCAGCAGCTCACTCTGCTGGAGGACACTCCGGCTGTGCACGTTCAGGTGTCCATGGACGGTCATGTACCAGACCGACAACTGTTGCTGCTCGCCCGCAGGACCTTTCATTGGATCATCAGCCACCCAAGGGTTGCCGCGGATCGACGTTCGTGTCTTGTGTCGTTGGTCGCCGTTGGTAGGCCTGAGCTGCTCCATCGCACTGATGAGGAGCTCTACGAATTGGCGCTCAGCGAGCTCGCGTACGCATATCCTCGTTTGGCCGCCCGGCGACCCTTGAGCTGTAAGATCGTTCGGGAGCCGACCGCGTTTCTTTCCTCACGCCCGGGGACGCATGCGCTGCGGCCGCTCCAACGGAGTCCGATTCGCAACCTGTTCCTCGCCGGGGACTGGACCGACACCGGACTCCCCGCCACCTTGGAGAGCGCCATCGCAAGCGGCCACCGGAGTGCGGATGCGCTCATAGCAGCAGCCGGGAATCAACACTAGTGCCGTCCCATTGGCCTCGCATCTCTTATTGACAAGCCCACTGTCCGCCCCTATGATGCGGCCCAACTCTTACGTTCCCATCCGATTCGGTGAGCCGCCTCGATGACGCTCCAGGAGCTTCGCGACTCTCTTCACGATTGCCAGCGTTGTAAGCTTGCCAAACTGGGGCGCACGCAGGTCGTATTCGGCATTGGCAACCCCCACGCAACGATCATGTTCGTCGGAGAAGGTCCTGGATTCTACGAGGACCGGCAGGGAGAGCCATTCGTGGGGGCAGCCGGCAAACTGCTCACCGAACTCGTCAACTCTGTCGGGCTTTCCCGTGCCGACGTGTACATTGCCAACGTGATCAAATGCCGCCCGCCGAATAACCGTGACCCAGAGCCTGATGAAGTGGAGACCTGCAAGCCGTTTTTATTGCAGCAGATCCAACTGATTAAGCCCAAACTCGTCTGTACCCTTGGCAATTGGGCGACTCAGACCTTACTTGAGAAGAAAGTTGGTATCACGAAGGTCCGGGGCCAGGCGATTCCCCTGAAAGACTTCGTGGTGTTCCCCATGCTTCACCCCGCTGCCGCGCTTCATCAAGGAGGCCTCCAGACGCCGCTTCGAGAGGACTTTCAGAAACTCAAACAGTACCTCGATCAAGCGAGTACGGTGTCATCAAGCGATGCAGCGGTAGCAACCCCGGCCGAACCTCAGCAGAGGCAAATGGATCTGTTCGGTTCCTAACTCCCCCTCGATGAAGTCGCGACGCCTTCACGCGTGGGATGTCACCCCTCGTGAAGCGATCCAAATTCAGCAAAGCCTTCGATCACATGTGATCCTCCATGGACGAGTGCCCTCTCCAAAACTAGTCGCTGGAGCAGATCTGTCGTATGAGAAGAACTCGGACACTGTGTACGCGAGTGTGGTCGTCCTCAAGTTCCCCAGCCTGGAAATCGTTGAGGCTCTCGCCCTTAAGACCCGGGCTTCATTCCCCTATATCCCTGGTCTACTCTCGTTCAGGGAAGCTCCGCCACTCCTTCGCGCCTTCGGTCGTCTCCGATCGCAGCCGGAGCTGATTTTCATCGATGGCCACGGCCGATCCCACCCGCGAGCCGCTGGGCTGGCGTGTCATGTTGGACTGCTGTTGGATCGCCCCGTGATTGGGTGTGCGAAATCGCGTCTGGTGGGGACATTCAAAGAACCCGGGAGGGGTCGTGGATCAACCTCGTGGTTGTATAATCCGGACGGTCAGACGATCGGTGCCGTGCTCCGGACTCGAGACAGAGTCAAGCCCATGTTCATTTCGGTCGGCCATCGGATCGGGCTGAGGCAGGCCATTCGGCTTACGCTTGCCTGTGGTACACGGTACCGCGTGCCAGAACCAACCCGGCAGGCAGATGCGCTGGCCGACCAAGCCAAGCGCCTGCGGCGATCGATCAACATCACCGGGCAAGAAAGGGACCGAGGTTGAAATCCATGTTCCAGTGCGCTGCGAGATATCCAATCGTGATGGGCCAACCGTCCGTCTGCGAGTCAATGAACCTCACGACGGCGCCAAACTCAATGCTCACATCCTGCACAATAGGGTATAAGGTCGAGACACTCGCCTCGGTCATTTTAGGGGCTCGATAGAACTGATCACCATTCGAGGTAATAAAGTTATCGCTTTCCCAACGCGACCCCTCTACTCGCCATCCCAAGATCTCGAGCCAGCCGCGCAGTTCATGCGCATGTCCTTTCGAATTCCGTTCCTTTGTCCGTGAGTCGGGCTCGTCATGGTCGCCCATGAATGTGAACGACGCGCCAATGACACGCCACCACCAGAACCGGTCCGAGTACTCAGCCGGCGAGAGGAGGATCTCCGGGCCGATTCCCCATACATAGTTGTTTCTGACACCGGTAGGCCTGAAATTCGGCAACGGAACTTCCCCACCGAAGTGGTCCCAATACACTTGGCCATTCACATGGAATGGGCCGAATTTGAGCTTCCCAATATATCCAATGTCGAAGCGTTCGCTGGTCAGCGTGGTATTCTCCTGTTGCCAATTGATGAACAAGTCCTGCTGATAATACCGTTGGTCCACGATCAGCTGAAAACCCTGTTCTACAGGCCGGAGAAAATAGATCAGGTCATCAAAGATCGCGTCGAAAAACAGGTGCCTTGGCTGCAGGGTTCCGGCAAGGAAGTTCAGGCCGACAGTCGGTTCGTAGTTGAGCGTGAGGATGGGCTTGACGTCATCGATCGTGTCGTCGCCTCCGAACGGGATTGCCAGAAACACACCCCCATAGAGTGTGAGTTGACGGATTGGCGCATACCGGAGCTGCAAAGAGAGGAAATTACCAAATAGCGTGAATCCGTCGAGCTCTTCCTCTACCGGTAAACATATGCCGTTCTGACAGACTCTCCCGGGCACTTTCGTACCCTGCGCCTCCACATTGTAGCCATACGTGGAGTTGTACACCTGGAAGCGCACGTCAGGATACTCGAGCGCCTTGGGAGGTGGGACCCAGTCGAAATCGAAGACGGATTTCTTGAAGCAGGTGGCTGAAACCGGAACAGGGCACGTCGCATTGGCGGCCGCAGTCTCGCTCTGTAGAGGCACGGCAAGAGCCAAGGCAAGCAGTGCCATCCACGGATGGGGAAGCACTGACCGAACGCGTTGCCAGCAGACCCGCACCATACGGCCACCTAACTCACAACCGAAACAGGCAACAAAGTTCGTTTCACCCCCGGTCTTCCCGAATCCCGGCCTCCATGGAGCCCAGGTGGCGAATTGGTTGGATGCCCAGCGCTGATGGCACGTCGAGCGTGGCAAAGCTACGCGTCAGAGTGAGGATTGTTGACCAAGACGCGCTGGATTCAACTGGCATTGAGTTGGGGAGAACGGTACGAAGACAACTCCACCCAAGTTCACGAGATCATCGTTGAGCGAGTTGGAGGTGACGAAACGTTGGCTCCAGTGCACTCAAAGCCATGCCTGTATCCATTTACGCACAAGTCTGTCCGCGATCAAAATGAATACACAATTTCACCTTGCTGCGAGATCGTGAAGCTTTCAGGTGTGTGACGGAAGCGGATCAGAAGGAGAGGAATCGATTGAGGTGCCAGCTAGGCGGAGAGAGTTGTGGGTCCCAAGCGGGGAAGAGACAGGTCAGCCATCGGTCGTCGAAGCGTTATCATTCGTCACCGGTTCTTGCTCATCGGCATCCGGTTCTTCAAGTTCAGGTTCCTCAAACCACATCACTAACATCTCCTCCCACCAGGCCTCGTCGACCTCCTGGCCTGGGTCGACGCCCAGCAAGGCGACATCCTCCCCGGTGAGAGTTTGGCTGACCGCTGTGGGATCAACCTTGGCTCGCTGGATGACCTCCTTGGTCGCAAGCCCTCCCACGATCCATGAATCGGGATCAGCACGGCGAGATTTGTACGCCTTGAGGCCGTGTTTCAAGTACAGAAAGATCGTCCGTTGGGCAGGGTCGCCTACTCCTGAAGCCGGAAGACTGAGGGTCTTCTCAATCTTCTTTCGCCACAGGCGATCCTCATACCGAGAGGTGAGCAACTGCAACATGCGCGTTCCTGTTTCAGCGTCTAGTGCCATCGCTCTTCTTCCAATCACTCATCGATCTCGAAATCGACCAACGAGGCCACACCACCAGCCTGCAAGGCTTCACAGGATGCCCGCAACTGGGCAGAAGGCACGTAAAAATAGAGCCCCATGTATTGGTTGCCGACCAGGAAGGACGTGGTCGTGAATGGCTCCAGGCGGAGCGTGTAGTCAATCTGTCCATTCCCCAGCAAGCGTTCCGCTTCCGTGGCCTCACCCATGTTTCCCGCGATATAGACCAGGCGCAGAGGGGTATCAACCATCTCCTCCTGGCTCCGGCGTGGGCTCATGGCACCGACTGCTGGTTGCACCTCTACCGTACAGCTGCCCTGTCTTAGGTTCCCGCGATCATCATCTCGCTAATTTTGATCGTGGGGCTCGTAATCCGGCCTCGGAATTCCAAGTCGTTGCCGACCATCTCGATGCTCGAAAGCATCGCTTTGAGATTCCCCGCAATGGTGATCTCTTCTACCGGATAAGCAAGCTCCCCGTTTTCAATCCAGAATCCGGCCGCACCACGGGAGTAATCACCGGTCACCATATTGATCCCGAAGCCGATCAATTCGGTCACGTACAAGCCTTCCCGCACCGATTGGATGATCTCCGCGGGTGGGAGGGTACCAGGAACCAGGTACAGATTGGTCGGCCCTACGAATGGGTTCTCTCCGACACCTCGGGAAGCGTTACCAGTTGACGCCAACCCTAATTTCTTTCCTGAGTAGCAGTCAAGCAGGTAGCTCTTCAACACACCGCGTTCGACGACCGTCGTTCTCCGGGTCGGGAGACCCTCGCCGTCAAATGGACGTGAACCCAACCCGCCGGGGATCCGGCCATCGTCGAGGACCGTCACTTGCTCCGATGCGACACGGTCGCCGAGTCGACCAACGAGAAAGGAGGCGCCTCGGTAAAGAGCATATCCCGATACCGCACTATTCAGGTTCGCTAACAGGCTGCCGGCCGTCTCCTGATCGAACACCACCGGAGCACGCCGGGTGGCAATCTTGCGGCTCCCGAGCCGGCGGACCGCTCGCCTGGCCGCCTCACGCCCCACCGACTCCGGGGCATCAAGCTTCGCGTACTGCCGCTGAATCGCATACCACGAGTCTCGCTGCATCACTCCGCTGACCGGATCAGTCGCAATGGGCGAAACTGACAGGGAAAAACTCGAGCTTTGGAACTCCCCCAAGAAGCCATGGGAATTGCCGAATACGACCCGACCACTCAGCGAGTTGAATTCCGCGCCTTCTGAGTTGGTGATTCTGGAGTCATCCCCCATGGCCGCCGCTTCCGCTCGACGAGCAAGCTCAATCTGGACATCCGTTTCCAGGACGGTCGAGTCAAAGAGGCCCAGCTCGGGTCGGTCTTTTGCCATCAGGTCGGCTGCCGGCAGCCCCGACACGTCATCTTCGGCGACCGCTTTTGCCAGCGCACACGTATCCGAGACCACGCGATCGAGAGAAGCTCGGGAGAAATCGGAGGTGGAGGCACCGGCTGAGCGTTTGCCAAAAAATACTCGGAGTCCTAGACGTTGTTCCTTGGCCTTCGTGAGCCGGTCGACGGCGGACAGACGGATCTGTACTGACAGCGTATCGCCCTGCCCGACCAGCACATCCGCTTCGGTAGCTCCGCACTTCCGAGCCCGGTCGAGCAAGTCTTCGACCAATTGGGGAAGGTCATGATCCGTTGCTACGAGATCAGTCGCCATACGTTAGACCGCTCCTCACCCTTGCGTGCCGCCAACGGTAATTTCGTCGACCCGGAGGGTGGGAAGCCCGACACCCACCGGCACCGATTGGCCGTCTTTGCCGCAGGTTCCGATTCCTTCGTCAAGCTTCTGGTCGTGGCCGACCATCGAGACTTTGGTCAGAATGTCAGGTCCGCTCCCAATCAGGGTGGCACCCTTGACGGGACGTGTCACCACCCCGTCTTCGATGAGGTACGCCTCGCTCGCTGAGAACACAAACTTCCCGCTCGTGATATCGACCTGCCCGCCGCCGAATGACACAGCGTAGAGTCCGCGCTTGACCGAGCGAAGGATGTCCTGAGGATCGGACTCCCCCGCCAGCATGAATGTGTTCGTCATGCGCGGGAGCGGAATGCTTTGAAAACTCTCCCGACGTCCGTTCCCCGTCAATGAGATGCCTAGCAACCGAGCATTCAGTCGATCAGTGATAAAGCCCCTCAAGATGCCTCGCTCGATCAGTACCGTTCGGCTCGTTGGGGTACCTTCGTCGTCCATGTTGAGCGATCCTCGTCGGAATGGCAATGTGCCATCATCCACGATCGTACAGACGTCCGAGGCCACCCGCTGCCCCAGCAAGTTGGTAAACGCCGAGGTTTTGCGTCTGATGAAGTCGGCTTCAAGTCCGTGACCGATGGCTTCATGCAGCAGGATACCGGGCCAGCCGCCCGCGAGAACGACTGGCATCACGCCGGCTGGGGCCTCGATGGCGCTTAGGTTGAGGATAGCCTGGCGAGCTGCCTCCCGGGCATAGTGAAGAGCGCGATCCTGCTCGTGATAGAACTCGAACCCTACGCGACCTCCTCCTCCAAACGATCCAATCTGGCGATTGCCTCCCTCTTCTGCGATGCACGAGACTTGGAGCCGAGAGAGTGGCTGAACGTCCCCGGTGAGTAACCCCTCGGTGGTCGCCACGACGAGAATCTTGTACTCGGTATTAAACGAGGCGATGACGTTTTTGATGCGAGGATCATACCGGCGCGCCTCCGCATCGATCCGGTTCAGGAGGGCAACCCGTTCTTCGGTCGCCACATCTGCGATCGACGTCGGTGCCGGATACAAATCGTGTTGCAGTCTGGCACGATGCGTCACAGGAACCGGATGCTGGCCCTGGGGTGAGGTGGCGATATACCGCGCGGTATCCGCTGCGATCTCGAGATCGCGCCGCGTTAGAGCGTCCGAATAGGCAAACCCAGTTTTCTCTCCCGCTGTCGCACGAATGCCACCTCCTTGGGACACGCTTTTGGAGGCACGCTTCACAATGCTTTCTTCCATCGATACCGATTCGGACAGGCAGGATTCAAAGTAGAGATCGGCGTAGTCAACGTCACGGACCTTGACTTTGCCCAGTGTATGCTGGATCTCCGCCTCCGAGAGGCCAAACTGACTGAGCGTGGCGACTTCTTTCGTACTCATAAGTGTTAGTTCTTTGGTGTGAAGCGCATCCGAGTATAGCTGATTCCTTTCCGTTTGAGCAACGGCCACCGCTCCTTCGAATCTCGTTCGCGTCAGGACAATTGAGTTTGACTTTTGCTAGCTTGCACAGTAAACTGACTTTACCTACCGCTGTAATACTGATCTGCTAAATAAGGTTTTCACTCAGAGCAGAGGACCCACACTAAGCCGCATGACAAAGGACACGGTGACCAGCCTCGACAACCTGTCGGAGGCGGAACTGTCCGCTCGCCTCGATCCCGAACAGATCCCACGTCATATTGCCATCATCATGGATGGCAACGGTCGATGGGCTGAACTGCGTGGCTTGCCTCGGATCGCAGGGCATAAAGAAGGGATTAAGTCTGTCCGCGAGATCATCACCCTCTGTCTGGAGCTTGGGATTAAGGCTCTGACAATTTACGCGTTCTCCCAAGAGAACTGGAAGCGCCCGGCGGTGGAGATTAACGCGTTGATGATGTTGCTTGAGCAATATCTCCAGAGCGAGATGGAAGAGTTGATTGAAGTAGGTGTTCGCTTCAGGGCGATCGGTCGGGTTGACTCCCTTCCCTCCTCGGCGTTGAACTGGGTTCGCAAGGTGGAACGGGAAACGGCTCACCTCGACAAGCTCTCACTCAACGTCGCCCTGAGCTATGGAGCCCGGTCTGAGATCGTGGATGCGGTGAGACGTCTCGCCGAGGACGTCCAAGATGGCCGGATCCAACCTGATGCGATCGATGAAAATCTCCTGGAAGGATACCTCTCCACGCATGGCCTGCCTGACCCCGATGTGCTCATCCGCACCAGCGGCGAGGCGCGTTTGAGCAACTTTCTCTTGTGGCAACTGGCTTACACCGAGATGTATTTCACGCCGACCCTGTGGCCGGACTTCCGGAGGCGTGACGCGCTGCTCGCACTCCTCGCCTATCAGAAGCGAGATCGTCGGTTCGGCCAGCTCCGCAGCCCTGTCTGCCCACAAAGTGGACTGTGAGAAAAACAGCCCTTGGTTGTGGAGCACACAACCATCGGCCGGCGGGAGTCAACCGTGACGAGCCGGCGCCTGGACGGCCGGCGGGTGCTCGTCGCTCTCGTCTTCACCCCGCTTTTCTACCTGCTGGTCCGGTACGCTCCTCCGTTTGGGTTCTTCGCTCTCGTCACCACCGCAGCCATGTTAGCCCTGGCCGAGTTTTACAAACTGTACTTTCGCGAACAGGGGGTGCCGAAGACAGGGATGGTGCTGGGTCTCGGTGCCGTCATCGTCCTGCTCATGAGCATGCAGTGGCCCTTCATCATGCCGGAACATGCTGCCTTCCTTGTGATCCTCATGGCATTACTCCTGTACCGGGTTTACTCACGACGAGGGTTCAACCAGAGCCTGGTCGAGTCAGCCGTGCTGATTGTCGGCCCACTCTATATCGGTCTCACACTCGGTCACCTGCTCCTGACACGCTCCCTCGCGGACGGTGCGTTCCTGATCTTTTTTGTGTTCCTCGTCACCTGGGCCAGCGATACCGGGGCATACTACGTCGGGACCAGCCTTGGCCGACGTAAACTCTCCCCGGTCATGAGTCCAAATAAAACGGTCGAGGGCCTCTTGGGGGGATTGCTGCTGGGCCTCATCAGCGCTCTGGTCGCCAGGATCTGGTTTCTACCGAGCTTCACGGTGGTAGATTGTGTCATCACTGGCCTGCTGCTCCCGATGGCTGGCCTGGTTGGGGACCTTGCGGAGTCGGCTCTGAAACGCAGTGCCGGAGTGAAGGACTCCGGCTGGGTGCTTCCAGGGCACGGCGGGATGCTTGACAGGATCGACAGCCTCCTATTGACAGCTCCAACCTTCTACTATTATGTGTTTCTCGTGAAGGGTCTCTCAGCATGAAGCGTATCATCATCCTAGGGTCCACAGGGTCCATCGGCACCAGCACACTGGACATCGTGGCGAAATTTCCGGACGAGTTCCAAGTTGTAGGTCTGACCGCTGGCTCCAACCACTCAAGGCTCGAAGAGCAGTTACGCACGTTCAAGCCCCGCGCCGCCGCTCTCGCTGATGAGGCAGCCGCGGAGAAGCTCCGGGCTCGCTGTAAGGACCTACCGACACAGATCCTATCTGGTGTGAAGGGCCTGGAGCAGATCGCGCAGTTGTCAGATGGAGACTTAGTGATCTCATCGATTGTTGGAGGCGCTGGGCTGATCCCCACACTCGCCGCCATCCGAGCCGGGAAACAGGTTGCCCTTGCCAACAAGGAACCGATGGTCATGGCCGGCCAGTTGATGCAGAAGGAGGCTCAGCGCTGCGGGGTGAAGATCTTTCCGGTCGACAGCGAGCACAGCGCCATCTTTCAGTGCATGGAGGGGCACCGTCGGGAAGACATTCGCCGCCTCATTCTCACCGCTTCCGGTGGTCCGCTGTGGGAGTTCACTCGCGAACAGATGCGAGAGGTCAAACCTGAACAGGCGCTGCAGCACCCGAATTGGAAGATGGGGGCTAAAATCACGATCGACTCCGCCACATTAATGAACAAGGGTCTAGAGGTCATCGAGGCTCGCTGGTTATTCGACGTGCCCCCGTCCCAGATTGAAGTCTTAGTCCATCGGGAAAGCATCATTCATTCTCTGGTAGAATATAGAGATGGATCGGTCATCGCTCAGCTCGGGTTGCCCGATATGCGAACGCCGATTTCCTATGCGATGAAATATCCGGCGCGTGTTCCCTTGGAGCCACCGCCACTGAACCTCGCGGAGATTGCCAGATTAACGTTCTACCAACCTGACTATGAGCGCTTTCCGTGTCTGAAGCTGGGATATGAGGCACTGCGCGTCGGCGGTACCACCCCCGCCGTGCTGAACGCCGCAAACGAAGTGGCCGTGTCGGCATACTTGCAGAAGGACATCGGGTTCCTGGATATCGCAGACGTCATTCGTACCGCGGTGGATTCACACCCCTCCCGGGAGGTCAAGACGCTGGAGGATGCGCTCGAAGCAGATCGCTGGGCTCGAGAAAAAGCGGGGGCGCTCGTGCACGCGCTGGCCCGATAACGAATACTGAGGAACATTCATGGTACTCAGCGCTTTGGCATGGTCACCGGATGCTATTTGGGTTTTTGCTCAGAAGATCTGGTGGTTCTTAATCGTCCTGGGCGTCTTGGTCTCCTTTCATGAGCTCGGCCACTTTTTGGCGGCCCGCTGGGTTGGCGTCAAGGTATTGAAGTTCTCACTGGGTTTCGGACCGAAGATCTATGGGCGGCAGATTGGGGAGACAGAGTATCTCGTCTCGGCCGTGCCACTCGGTGGGTATGTGAAGCTGTTTGGAGAAGAGGAAGGTGAAGCCCTCACCCCTGAAGATAAACTGCGAGCCTTTACCCACAAAAATCTCTTGAGCAAGGTTTTCATTGTGGCGGCCGGGCCCGGCTTCAACTTCATCCTGGCCTACCTGATTTTCGCCGGGTGGCTCTTCACCGGTACCCCACTCTTTGTACCAACGTTTGCGGACCTGACCTCCGATGTACGTATCCTCAGGCCGGGTTCGCCTGCCGACCAGGCCGGCATCAAGGTTGGCGATCGTATTATCGGGGTCAATGACAAGGAGATTTCCACGCGCAACGAACTGCAAGACGAGCTCATGAAGAGTAAGGGCAGGGAGGTGGCGGTCGACGTCCGGCGGGGCGATCAGATTAAAACATTTTTAGTGACTCCCACTGCCATCACACTCCGTGGTCAAGACGAGGAAATCGTTATCTACCAAATCGGCATCGAGGATGCGGTCCCCATCATCTCCAAAGTCGACCCTGATTACCCGGCGATGGCTGCTGGTCTGAAGCGAGGCGACCGGGTGGTGCGAGTGGACGGCCAAGACATCTATACCTGGATGGAGATGACGGCCCTGGTCAGGGAGAGTGCGAACAAGCCTCTGCAGTTTGAAGTCGAACGCGATGGGGAGATTGTTTCCATGACTGTCACCCCCGCCGCGGAGTCGCGCATTGTGAACGGGAAGACCGTCGTGACCGGCAAGATCGGGATCGCACGATCACCTGGCTCCTCGGTTGAAGCTTCCCACCCACTTCTCGTACCGGTGCGGGCGATGGAAGCCACCTGGGGCTGGACTGAACTGACGTTCCTGGCGCTCTACAAAATCGTGACGGGCGAGATTTCTTCCAAGAATATCGGGGGGCCGCTCACGATTGCCGACGTCTCCGGCAGAGCTGGGGACCAAGGGCTGGCTAGCCTCATCTCCCTGATTGCCATCCTGAGCATCAATCTCGGGGTCCTGAATCTGCTCCCCATACCAGTGCTCGATGGCGGTCATCTGCTCTTCTTCGGAATCGAAGCGATCTTACGCAAACCCCTGGAAGAACGGCAGCGCGAGATCGCCCAGCAGGTAGGTCTTGTCCTGCTGTTCATGATCATGATTTTTGCCCTCTGGAACGACATTGTGCGTATACTCTCCAGCTAACTCTTCCATCTCTAAGGCCTGAAAGTTGTCACCCCGGCAATCGGTTCCCTGATCCCACACAGACCGTCCGGGCGTGCTGGAGTGTAGGCGGTCAGGAAGCAACCATGCGCTCCTCAGAACTACTCATTCCTACCCTCCGTGAAGATCCCGGTGAAGCGGAGACGGTGAGTCACCGCCTCATGCTCCGAGCCGGCATGATCCGGAAAGTGGCTGCCGGCATCTACACCTACCTCCCGCTAGGCCTTCGGGTGATTCGAAAAATCGAACAGATCATTCGCGAGGAGATGAACCGGGCTGGGGCGCAGGAGCTGCTCATGCCGATCGCTTCGCCCGCTGAACTCTGGCAGGAGACCGGCCGGTGGGACTTCTATGGCAAGGAACTGTTCCGGCTGAAGGACCGCCACGAGCGCAACTTCTGCTTAGGGCCCACACACGAGGAGGTGATCACCGACCTGATTCGCCGAGAAGTTCGGTCCTATCGTCAGCTTCCACTTAATTGCTACCAAATCCAAACGAAGTTCCGCGACGAGATCCGGCCTCGTTTCGGTTTGATGCGTGGACGCGAATTCATCATGAAGGACGCGTACAGCTTCGATCGAGATGAGGAGGGTGCAAAACTGAGCTACCAGAAGATGTATGATGCGTATACAGCCATCTTCACTCGCTGTGGGCTGACGTTTCGGCCAGTCGAGGCTGACACGGGTCTGATCGGCGGCACCTCGTCTCATGAGTTTATGGTCCTGGCGGACACTGGAGAGGAGACAATCGTCTATGCGGAAGGAGGGACGTACGCGGCCAATGTTGAACGCGCTGAGGTCCTACCTCCAAAGGATGAATCAACCGAACAGCCCCGTCCACTTCGTAAAGTGCCGACCCCCAACGCGCGGACCGTTGGCGAAGTCACCGCTCTGCTGAATACCTCCCCTGAGCGCCTGGTCAAGACCCTCCTCTACAAAGCTGGTCAGGAGATTGTGGCTGTCCTGGTTCGCGGCGACCACGAAGTCAATCCCATCAAGGTTGCGAAATTCTTGGGCGTGACGGACGTCCAGATGGCCCAGGAGCAGGCAGTCGTGGCGGCAACCGGAGCCCCTGTTGGTTTTGCGGGACCGGTCGGCTTGAGCGGGATCCGGTTGGTGGCTGACCATGCGGTCAAGGTCCTCCGGAACTTCATCGTGGGGGGGAATGAGCCCGACATGCACTATGTCGACGCCAACCTGGGCCGCGACTTCTCGGTTGACCAATTCGCCGATCTTCGCAATGCCCAGACCGGCGATCCTTCTCCACGTGGCGATGGGGTCCTCCGTGTTGTGCGGGGCATCGAGGTCGGACATGTGTTCATGCTCGGAACCAAATACAGCCAGACCATGGGTGCGGTGTTTCTGGATCCTCAGGGGCGGGAATGTCCTACTGTCATGGGATGTTATGGAATCGGCGTTGGCCGCACGGCCGCAGCCGCCATCGAACAGAATCACGATGCAAAAGGCATCATCTGGCCAGCCCCGATCGCCCCAATCGAGGTCCACCTACTCCCCCTGGGCCCTTCTGCCCAGGTGACTGAAGCCGTCGGCACCCTCTATCACACGCTCACCCAGGCCGGTGTCGAGGTGCTATGGGACGATCGAGACGAGCGAGCCGGTGTCAAGTTCAATGACGCCGATCTGATCGGCGCCCCCTACCAGCTGGTGGTCGGCGAAAAAGGCCTGGCCCAGGGGGTTGTAGAGCTAAAAGAACGAAAGACCGCAGCTGTAAAGCGCCTTCCTCCCGGCCAGGTCCTGGAACAAGCCCAAGCCCTACTGAGAAGGCCCTGAGCGCCCGATTTACGCTCCTCAGACCCCCTTCAAAATCCTATTTCTACTTGCCTAAAAGGGGGTTTGGGCCTACCTTTAACTTATCCGGTAGAGAACCTTTATTCGAAGCGCGTCATCCTCCCTGGACTGGTTGGCGCTCGGTTTTGAAAGGCTACCAGGGGTACCAACTACCCGACCACAGACACCAGGCGCACCCAGGTTCAGAACCAATGGAAGCCAAAGCCGTACCTGATAACCTCAAGGATCTGCAGCAGAACGTCGCCTTCTCTGAGCGGGCCAAACGGATTGGCAGTCAGATCCACGCCGCCAAAGATAAAGACCAAATACTTCTCGATCTGCACGATGACATCCTAGGGCTCTTCGACGCGGAAGAACTCTCGCTCTTCGCGTTTGATGAAGAGAAGAAGGAGATCTTTTCGAAGGCTCCCCACGTCGATGCCATCCAGGAAGTTCGCTTACCCGTGAACGAGCAAAGCATTGCCGGATTCGCCGCGAAGTATCTCAAACCTATTAACGTGATCGACGCCTACAACCAGGCCGAACTCCAGAAGATCAACCCTGCCTTGGCTCACGACAAATCCTGGGACAAGAAAAGCGGCTTCCGGACGAAGCAAGTCTTAGCGTACCCGATCATCGCAGAGGGCAAATATCTGATGGGCGTCATGCAGCTCATCAATAAGAAAAGTGGGCCTCGCTTTACCGACAAGGATGCCGCCTCGGTCGCCGAGATTTGCAAGGCGCTAGGCGCTGCTCTATTCAATCTGAAAAAGGGCGGCAAGCAGAGAACTCCGAGCAAATTTGACACCTTGCTCGCCGACGGGCGCATCACACCAGCCGACCTTGAGGCAGCCACCCACGCAGCCCGCAGTCAGCGCTCCGATGTCGAGACAGTCCTCAACGAAAAAAACAAGATCCCCAAGCAAGAGATCCTCAAATCGCTCGGCAATTTTTACAAATGTCCGTATGTTGAGTACGCAGACCAGCTGATCCCTGACCCCGAGTTACTCAAGACACTCAACGTCGACTATCTCAGGAAGAATTTTTGGATGCCCCTCCGACGCGATAAGCAGGGAGTGGAAATCCTCATTGACAACCCGGCGGACCTTGACAAAATACAGGATATCCGACGCAGCTTCTCAGGGCACCGGTTGCGCTTCTCCGTCTGCCTCCGTAAGGACATCACACAGTTCCTCCAAGTCGCCACAGGGCAGAGTGAGGGCTCGCTCTTCGATGAAGGAAAGATCTCCGATATTCTCGGCGAACTCGTTACGGAGTCTGCGGCAGAGGAAGCCGAATTGGGCGCCGGGGGGTCCGTCAACGAGAATGATAGCGCCATCGTCCGCTTAGCGAACCAGATCATCGCCGACGCGTTTCGCATGGGCTCCTCTGACATTCATATTGAACCGTATGGCGAGAAGCGGGAAACCATGGTCCGGTTTCGGATTGACGGGAGTTGCTCCGAATACATGAAAATTCCTCCGAGCTACCGCCGTGCGATCGTGTCGCGCATCAAGATCATGGCCAGCATGGATATCGCCGAACGACGCAAGCCCCAAGACGGCAAGATTAAGTTCAATTTGGGCGGCAAGCGGGACATCGAGCTTCGTGTCGCGACGCTGCCGACCACCGGATACAATGAGGACGTGGTCATGCGTATCCTGGCGGCCAGCGAGCCGTTGCCGTTGGAGAAAATGGGATTCTCGGAGCGCAACATGCGGGAGTTGATCAAATGCGCGCAGAAACCCTATGGGATTCTCCTCTGCGTGGGCCCGACCGGTTCTGGAAAAACCACGACCCTCCACTCGGTCCTCGGGTATATCAATCAACCAGACCGGAAGATCTGGACAGCAGAAGACCCCGTGGAAATCACCCAATATGGCCTTCGGCAGGTGCAGGTCCACCCCAAGATCGGCTACACGTTTGCCACAGCCATGCGAGCCTTTCTACGGGCTGACCCGGACATCATCATGGTCGGTGAGATGCGCGACAAGGAAACGGCGGATATCGGCATCGAGGCATCACTGACGGGACACTTGGTGTTGTCGACCCTGCACACGAACAGTGCCTGTGAAACGGTCACCCGGCTTCTCGACATGGACTGTGACCCCTTTAGCTTCGCGGACGCGCTCCTCGGCGTACTGGCGCAACGCCTCTGCAAGCGCCTTTGCGCAGACTGTAAGGAAGCCTACCATCCCTCCCAGGAAGAGTATGACGAGCTGGTGACCGGCTATGGCGGCGCCGAACGATGGGCCAAGCTCGGCCTCAAATACGATAGCAATTTCAAGCTCGGGCGGGGAAAAGGATGCGGTACCTGTAACGGGAGCGGATTCAAAGGACGATTAGCCTTGCACGAACTCCTTGTCGGCACCGATCAGATGAAGCGCATGATTCAGGCCAAGGCGAAGACCGAGGACATGCTCAAGACCGGGATCACCGAAGGCATGACGACCCTCGTGCAAGACGGCATCGAAAAAGTGCTGCAGGGTATGACGACCCACAAACAAATCAAGGCGGTCGCCATCAAATAAGACGTGACGTCAGGCGCTGCTCACGCTCCCCCAGCAGATTACAGTCCCACCATCTTCCCTGTATTCCACTAACCCGCATTATTCACGAACTACGGACGTTCGTGAATAATGCGCCGACGGGTGCGCCTTCTGCGCACGGGTCGGTTTCGACAGGCCGCACCGGCGGCCTGCTCAAGGCTAGCCCTGAGCGAAGCCCCGCCCGTGCGGGGCGAAGTCGAGGCCCGCAGGGCGGATTACTCACGTTCCGTGAATAATCCGGGCTAAGAAGAAACTACGACAAACGAAGGATCGTGGCCGTCATGGACGCGGCCGCTGGATACCCATGGCCTTCATGCGGGAGGCAAGGGTGGTGGGCTTCACGCCAAGCAGTTCGGCTGCCCCACCAGAGCCATACAACTTCCAACTCGTCCGCTCCAGCGCCGCCAGGAGGTTGGCGCGTTCCCGGTCCTCTAGATCTCGGTAGGTCAGGACATCGGTACCTGCCTGTTGAGACGGAACGTGTGTCTTCCCTGGTATCTCCACAGACGGGCTGGGATCCGGCAAATCGAAGCGCAGCAGGCCGGAGCGCGCTGAGATCACCGCCCGCTCGATCACGTTCTGCAACTCCCGGACATTGCCTGGCCAATCGTAATTTTGGAGGGCGATGATGTGCGCCTGTGTTAACCGAGGCTCGTCGCAATTCAATTTCTTGGCAGTACTCTCCAGAAAGCTGGCGGCCAAGAGCGGGATGTCTTCTTTGCGCTGCCTGAGCGGGGCCACCTCGAGGGGAAAGACGTTCAATCGGAAATAGAGGTCCTGGCGGAAACGACCCTGCTCGACCTCCTTTTTTAGGTCCCGGTTGGTCGCAGCGATAATGCGCACATTGACCTGGCGGGTCCGCTCATCCCCGACACGCTCGTACTGACCTTCCTGCAAGACCCGTAAGAGCTTACTTTGGAGCTCAAGTGGGATGTCACCCACTTCATCCAAGAACAAGGTGCCTCCGTCACTGGCTTCGAATCGTCCTGCCCGATCCTTCACCGCCCCAGTGAAGGATCCTTTCACATGGCCGAAAAACTCACTCTCGTAGAGCTCCCTGGGAATGGAAGCACAATTCACGCGGATCATAGGCCTTTCACTGCGCCTGCTCCGCCGATGGATCTCGCGAGCAACCAGTTCTTTTCCCGCTCCTGACTCACCGAGGACCAGGACCGTGGCATCCGTGGGAGCCACCAGCTCGATCTGCCGTAACACGTTGTGGAGAGCGGCGCTCTGCCCCACCATGTCACCGAAGGCGTGGGCCTCGAGCACTTCCTCTTTCAGATAGGTGTTTTCGAGTTCGAGTCTGGTTCTCAAATGCTCGATTTCTTCAAACGCTCTGGCGTTGGCAATCGCCACGGCGACGTGATCCGCGATCATGCGAAGCCAGCCTGGTGCTTCCTCCGGCACCGGAGACCGGGCAAACACCACAAGCACGCCGAGCACTTCTCCCTTGTACAGAATCGGCTGTCCGTTAAACCCCTGTATCCCCTCTCGCTGGGCCCAGTCCGGCCTGGCAATCCACGTCTGGTCCTGTGCGATGTCTTTGACCACGACTTGTTCACCCGTCGACGCAATCCTTCCAACCTTCCGCACACCGACCGGAAAACGCCGAAACGCCCCGTCCACGCCCGACCATTCGGGCTCGCTTTGAACGACTGACCGGCCCGCGCTAGCCACCAGGTGCAAACAGACCGTTTGGTCAGGGCACTCCA
>JBHICF010000003.1:0-32717 GCA_046759485.1 Nitrospiraceae bacterium | reverse complement strand
GATCGGTTGGCAATTGGAGCGGCCGTCCCCGCCCATCCAGCAAGAGCCCGACCACGCCGCCCCGAACCTCCTGCGTGGTGGGGACGCCTTTTCCGGCCCCAATGTCCACCTGCTTGACCGGACGAAGCTCGACCTGGGCACGCTCATCAGGCCCCAGGGAGAATAATCGGAGATCGCCGAAGGACAGGGTCCCACTCTCCGCTTTCCGGTCATCGCCAAATGTAATGGTATAGTCCGCACACCGCTCCCCCTCTCTACCTTGACCAAGGGGTGCGACACAAGTACCCAGGTACACCAGGCAGTCGCGCACGAAGACTTCGGTGGCTGCTTGTTCATTCACCGAAGACAGCACGCCGAGATGAGGCATCATGAAAATGCTGTCAACGGAGAGGACGGTAAAACCGAGTGGTTCGTACGCATCGACCATCATGAGCATCGACTGGATGCGTCGTGGAGCATGGGACAAGATTCCCCCGCTTCCCACGATCAGATTCAGCTGCTGCATGTCGATCAGCGTATCGCCGGAACTTTGTTGCTCGAATATGTCCGAGATCGTGCGCGCCTGCTGCACGCCTTTAAGACCGGTGGCTAGCGTTTTGTGATGCATTAGGGCAAGCCGGAGCGCCTCGCGCGCAATCGCATGCTCAATTTGTAGCTCATCGAGCGTTTGCGGGATGGTCGTCGGCCGGATCATTTTGTTCTTGATCCGATCTCGCAAGGTCTGCTCTTCAAGCGTGAACGGCACCCAGCGCATGATGTTGGCGAGCCCAGCCTCGGCCATCACATTCGAGATGCTGTAAGACATGCCGAGATTGGCGCTCACGGTTCGATTGAAGACTCCGCCGAAGACTGAGAATACATCGGTGGTAGCACCGCCGATATCGACGCCGATCAAGTTCAAGTGCTCACGCTTGGCCAGAGCCTCCATAATGAGCCCAACGGCGGCAGGAGTCGGCATGATCGGCGCACCGGTCCAAGAAATGAGCTTCTTGTACCCGGGAGCCTGTGCCATGACGTGCTCGAGAAAGAGCTCGTGAATCTTGTCACGGGCCGGCACGAGGTTTTCACGCTCGAGCGTTGGACGAAGATTCTCCGTCACCACGAGCGCCGTCTTCTGACCGAGAATGTCACTCACAGGATCGCGGGCATCTTTGTTACCGGCAAAGATCAGTGGTAGCTTATAGCTCATCCCCAAGCGGGGCCGTGGCTCCGCCGCCGCAATGTACTCCGCCATCTCGACGACATGCGTCACCGTCCCACCATCAGTACCGCCGGATAACAAGATCATGTCGGGGCGAAGCGAGCGAATGCGCTCGATCTTTTCGTGAGGAAGTCGTCCATCATTTGATGCCAGCACGTCCATGACGATGGCACCTGCCCCGAGTGCGCACCGTTGTGCACTCTCACCGGTCATACTCTGGACCGCGCCTGCGACCATCATCTGAAGTCCACCGCCGGCACTGCTCGTCGAAATATAGAGATCGACCCCCTCGTTGGGCTGACCCTCCTGACCCCGAGTCGGAGTGATGATGCGCTCTCCGTCCAGGATGGTGCGGCCAGATAGCTCCTCCACTTCGGCGATCGCGTTGAGCACCCCCCGCGTGACGTCTTCAAAGGGTGCTTCGACCGTCGTGGGAGCTTCACCCCGGTAGGTCTGCCGGTAGACGTCTCCCTTCTTCTCGATCAGGATGGCTTTGGTGGTTGTACTTCCGCAATCGGTCGCGATAATGACTGCAAGAGGTGGGGTGGTGGTAGGAGGCTCGGGAGCCGAGGCGTCAGGCTTCATCGAGGCGACTTCCCTTCAGCACCGCACTTCACCTCGATGAGATCTATAAGTTTAGGGATGGCATCACGCCTCTCGAGGAGGTGCGCCACACGTTCGATCTCGCGGGAGTCGCAGGCGAGGTCCAGGATGGGAGTCAGGAAGTGCAGGGCCTGGCTCCCAAGAAAATTCATGGGCATGGCCGATTCCAGGAATAAGAGGGCGGGAGTTCCCATCCGCCGAGC
Source organism: Nitrospiraceae bacterium (assembly GCA_046759485.1). Lineage (GTDB taxonomy): Bacteria > Nitrospirota > Nitrospiria > Nitrospirales > Nitrospiraceae > JBHICF01. Next base: position 30,710 of record JBHICF010000003.1, on the reverse strand, counting down.
CACGACGACAGTCGCCACTTTGTCAAGGATGGCGATCTCTTCCGTGCTCAGAGAATCACGGGTCGGCTGGATCGCAAACGCGTTGGAAAGGGATTGCCGAATTGATTGAAAGTGCTTAGAAAACTGCATCCGAAAGCATCTGCACGCTGCGCTGCTGCGCTATACTAACGGAGCCTTGGTACTCCGTCAACCTAGCACGTGGAGCGGCTCGTCTGCTGCTCAGCGTGGTATGAACTACGGACGAGTGGGCCTGACTCGACGTGTTCGTACCCAAGCGCCAAGCCATCGGCTTTGAAGGCGGCAAATTCATCGGGATGATAAAAGCGGACGACCGGTAGGTGCCGCTTCGTCGGTTGAAGGTACTGGCCAATCGTCAAAATATCACACCCGACAGCACGAAGGTCTTGCATCACTTCCCGAATCTCCACCTCGGTTTCACCCATGCCAACGATGAGACCCGCCTTAGTTTTGGCACCCAACCGCTTCGCCCGATCCAGGAGCTCGATCGACCGCTGATATTTGCCCTGAGGTCTGAGAGCAGGGAACAACCTACGCACCGTTTCGATGTTATGGTTGAGAAGATCAGGTTCCTCGGCCACCACGGTCGCCAACGCGGAGACACTCCCCTCAAAATCAGGAATCAGGACTTCCACCGCACAACTCGGTATCAGGCGTCGGATTTCCCGGATGGTCTGAGCAAAGATGGTCGCTCCTCCATCCTCCAGCTCATCGCGGTTGACGGAGGTGATCACGGCATGGCGCAAGCCTAAGGCCTTGACCGCCTCCGCAACTCGCACCGGCTCGTCAGGGTTCAGCGGGTGTGGGCGTCCAGTGGTCACCGCACAGTAGTGGCATCGGCGCGTGCAGATATCGCCTAAGATGAGAAAGGTCGCGGTCCCGTTGTTCCAACATTCCCACACGTTTGGGCATCGGGCTTCTTCACAGATCGTGTGGAGCTCCAGCGAGTCCATGATGTCCCTGATTTGGCGATATCTCGGGCCCTGCTGGATGGTGACCTTGAACCACGGCGGCAGCCGGTTAGGCCGACTGGAGCGTTCGACTGGCTCGGCTGAGCGAAGCTCATCAATTGGCACAAAACTCATTTCGACTCCACCGTGCGGACCCACTCGAGTGGATGCTCGAGGATCCGTTTGAGCTCTCGCAAGAATCTGGCGCCTTGCATCCCGTCAAGGGCCCGATGATCGCACGAAAGCGTGGCCTTCATCCGGCGTCCTACCTGGATCCCTTCAGCACCTACAACTGGGACATCCCGGACTGCGCCCAGCGCGATGGCGGCAGCTTGGGGGGGCATCAGAACTGCGATGAAGCTCTCAACATCGAACATCCCTAAGTTTGAAACCGAGAACGTGGCTCCCGTATATTCCTGTGGCTGGAGACGCTTATTCCGGGCGCGCTCTACCAATGACCGAGCCTCCGTCGAAATCTCCATGAGAGTCTTGCCCCCACAGTCGCGGATAACTGGTGAAATGAGGCCATCGTCCAGCCCAACGGCAATGCCGATATCAATCGAGCTGTAGCGACGAAGCGCATCTCCAGCAAAGGACACGTTGATCTCAGGATGACGCACGAGCGCAAGTGCAGCCGCTTTGACAACCATGTCCGTGATACTGGGATACCCCTCCCGTGATTGCTTGAGCTCGGCGCGCACACGCTCCACCGCATCCATCGCAATCTCGGTGGTCAGATAAAAGTGTGGAACCGGCGCTTTACTCTGCGCGGTGGTCCGAGCAATCGCCTTCCGCATCTGGGTCAACGGGATAGTGGTTCCGCCCGTGGGCGCGGTCGCCATCGACTCCATGCTCATAACATCGCGTTCCACGATCCGCCCGTCAGGTCCCGATCCTCGAACGCTCGCCAAATCGATTCCCCGTTCAGCCGCCAGAGCCTTTGCGCGCGGCGAGGCTTTCACGGTCGCTGAGTCTGAGGGCGTGCCTGAGGATTGGTCGGCCCGGCCTGCCCCACCAGCCGGCCTAGTCTCTGTTGCCTGCCATGCCGGCGCCTTCGAAGAGGCTCCTACCTGGCTGGGCGCGATAGAATCCTTCAAGGCCTCGGTAATGTCTTCATCAGGCTCGGAAATGACCGCGATCAACGCGCCCGCCGGCACGGTCGTACCCTCTTGGACCAAGACTCGCTTCAACGTGCCGGACGCAAACGCCTCCAGATCCATCACGGCTTTGTCGGTTTCGATCTCTGCCAAGACATCTCCCGTGCCCACGAGATCGCCCTCCTGCTTCTTCCATTTCAGGACGACGCCTTCTTCCATTGTATCAGTTAACTTCGGCATCACCACTCGGCTGGCCATCTCAACCTCAACAGTCTTTCAAGGAGCCTGAACGTGCCCCATGCTGCACGCTCCTTGATACCGTAACATGGATTGGCGGGGGAAGGCAGTCACAGGCCTATCACGATAACCGCTTGGCGCCGAAGGCCCGCCGTAACCGCTGCAGTCCCGCCGCGAGCTTACCAATCATCCCACTAGGAGGCGCGGACGGGCGTTCTGGGTCGGGGTACTCGATCCAGAGTTCCCGACTCCCCAGGTACACGCCCTCCCGGAAGCAGAGCTGACTCCTGAGCTGAGTATACCCGCGCGCCTGTAAAGCCCACATCAATTCGAGGAGCGCCTGCGCACACGATTCCCGTCCGTCAGTCGTGAGGCGCGATGCCTCGTACCGAAACGTCGCCCGGAAACCGCTCTCGTTTCCTTCAAGCTCCACCAGCCGGTTGAACCCACGTTCGTAGGGATCCAGCCCAGCCACTTGATGCTTCTCAATGCATCCGTTCGGCATGCTGCACGCCTCGGCCGTAAGTGAATGTGCCACCCGGCTGGCGGTCGACTCTCCTGACCGTCCCATGCCACCGACTTCCTCCTCGCTTGCGGAGCCCCTGTCCTACACCGCCCGGAACACGGCGAGGAGATCGCTTAAGGCATTCATTTTGTGTTGCAAGGCAATCCGCTCAGATTTCAAGGCATCGAGCTCTGCCACCTGCTTCCCGCCCGCCGCTCCACAGATTTCTCCCAGTGCGAGGAGTCGTTCGCTCTCCTGGTTCACTTTGTCCTTGACCACTCGATTGCGCGCCAGGATCTCCCCCAATTGTGATCGCGTCGCACGGAGGTGGTCACGGAAGTCCCGTTCCGGGTAGGTCTCGCGTGCGCTCTCGTCGAGGCAGCGATCTACATACTGCACGAGGAACACGTACAGCCGTAGCAGGGTTTCGGTGATCTCGATATGCTCTGGGATGCTGGTATGAGTGGATGTCTTCATGTCGGTTGAGTCCTCCGTATCGGACCGTTCAGCGCTGGTGCAGAGGCTATGGCAACATCCTTAGACGGTCCCGACCAACCGCTTGACGGCAGCGGCCACGCGCGCATGGTCAGGAACCGCAGCGTCCTCGAGCGAGCGCGCGTAAGGCATTGGGACGTCCTCGCCAGTCACCCTTTCAATGGGTGCATCCAGATGGTCAAACGCGGCCGAGTAAACAGCTTCCGCGATTTGGGCGCCCAGCCCGGCGAATGGCCATCCCTCTTCCACGACCACAAGCCTACCCGTCTTCTTGACCGAGGCCACGATGGTCTCAGTGTCCAACGGTCTGAGTGTCCGAGGATCGATGACTTCAACGTCAATCCCTTGCCTCGCTAGGTCCTCGGCAACCATCATCGACAGTAGCAGCATCTTCGAATAAGCCACCAGCGTGACATCCGTGCCCGTCCGTTTCACCACCGCGCGTCCGATTGGAATCGTGTACTCGCCTTCGTTGACCTCTCCCTTCGTGCCATACAGGAGCTGCGCCTCGATAAAGATGACCGGGTTCGGATCTCTGATGGCGCTTTTCAAGAGCCCTTTGGCGTCATGAGGAGTGGAGGGGGCGATGACGAACAGACCTGGCACGTGACAGAACCAGGCTTCCAGACTCTGAGAATGTTGCGCCGCGAGCTGGTGGGCCGCGCTGCCTGGCCCACGGATCACGAGAGGAACCGAGAGCTGACCACCAGACATGTAACGGAGCTTGGCAGCATTGTTGACGATCTGGTCCATGGCAAGAATCCCGAAGTTGAAGGTCATCAGCTCGACGATCGGGCGTAGCCCCGCCATGGCCGCGCCGACCGCCAACCCTGTGAATCCCGCCTCCGTGATGGGGGTATCCAGAACCCGGCCTGGCCCGAACTCCTCCACGAAACCTTTACTGACCTTGAACGCACCTTGGTAATAGCCGACCTCTTCGCCGATCAGGAAGATCCGATCGTCGCGGCGCATTTCTTCACGCATGGCCTGATTCAGCGCTTCACGGTACGTGATGAGCATCGTCCGTTCCACTCGAGACGTAGACATCTTCATGCAAAGAAGCTGAATTCGGGAATGGACTTTCGTCGGCGTATTGAACCGATTGCCGCACGACCTCTCCGATCTCCCGTTCTAGGTGCTTAAAATCTGCTTCGGCGGCTTGTCCGGACCTCAGCATCCTTTCCCGGAGCAGAAGCAGCGGGTCGCGGCTCCGCTCCGCTTCAACCTCCTCTTTGGTCCGGTAATGTCCGTGAGCCGGATCCGCCATCGAATGGCCCATAAACCGGTACGTCAGGGCTTCAACAAACTGCGGCCCCTGCCCGGATCGCACAACGCCGACCACTCGTTGCATGAGCTCTCGAACCGCAAGGACATCCATCCCATCAACCTGCTCTGCGTCGATACCGTACGAGGCCGCCGTTTTCGCCAGATCATGATAGAGGGCAATGCCTTGCTGCATCGGCGTCCCCATCGCGAATCGGTTGTTCTCGCACACAAACACCACTGGTAGCTTCCACAGAGCTGCCAGATTCAATGCCTCATGCGCCTGTCCGCTCGGCAGGGCTCCCTCGCCGAAAAAGCACAGCACCACCTGGTCGTGCTTCCGATACTTGGCCGCAAACGCAAGCCCGGCAGCCATCGGGAGATGTCCACCAACGATCGCGTAGCCCCCCATGAAATGCCGCTCGGCATCGATGAGATGCATCGAGCCTCCTTTCCCCTTGCAGAGACCGGTTGCTCGCCCAAACAACTCAGCCATGACCTTGCCTGGATCCGAGCCCTTGGCGAGGCAATGCCCGTGGTCCCGGTAGGCACTGATCACGTAGTCATCGGGCTGAAGCGCGGCGATAGCTCCGACAGCGACCGCTTCTTCGCCGATATACAGGTGGAGGAACCCGGCGATCTTGGCGAGCGCATACATCTCTGCCGACTTCTCCTCGAAGCGGCGGATGAGTAGCATTTGGCGGTAAAGGGAGAACAGGTCTTCGCGGGTCATGAAGACCTATTATGCAGCGAGCAGTCCGCGGACACAAGGATGCGCGCTCAACTCAGAGCTCGACCTTGATGTCGGTTCCCTCGATCTTGACGGGATAGGATTTCACGCACGCTGACGGATTGCTGATGGAGACACCTGTTTTCACACTGTACTGCCACCCATGCCAGGGGCACGTGACGGTGTCACCCTCGAGCTCTCCTTCGCCCAAGGGGCCGCCGCGATGGATACAGGTATTGTCAATCGCGTAATACGTTCCATCTACATTGAAGACCGCGATTGCCTTCTCATTCACCTCGGCTACGATGCCACTGCCTGATGCGACCTCGGCCGTTCCGGCGACTCGTACATACTCAGCCATCAGCGCTCCTTTCTCTGGTTGACCCCTTTGAAGACGAGAGCCTCGTTCCCCTCGGGCGTTGGCATGCTAGGAATTGCCAAGCGGGCGCTTCACCTTCTTCAGTAGGCTTTCAATGGGAGGACTGGGGTGTGCCTCTTCCGCCGCACTCAAGGCTGAGATCCGCGCTACGAGTGCTGAGGCAATCTGCTTGAAAGCAGCTGTCTGGGGTGAATCCGGGTTCGCCACAACAATCGGCATGCCAGTGTCGCCTCCAGCTCGGATGGCGGGATCGATCGGGATCCGACCCAGGAACGGAATGCCGAGTTTTTCAGCTGCCTGCTCGCCGCCTCCGTAAGAAAAGATCTCGCTTCGCTCGCCGCAGTGCCCGCAGGTATAATAGCTCATATTCTCGATGATGCCGAGGAGCGGCACGTTGACCTTCTGGAACATCATGAGTCCCTTCCGCACATCGTGAAGGGCCACTTCCTGTGGGGTCGTAACCGTCACCGCTCCGCAGAGCGGAACAAGCTGCGAGAGGGTCAGTTGAGCATCACCTGTTCCCGGCGGGAGATCGATCAAGAGGTAATCCAGCTCCCCCCAGAGCACGTCACGGAAGAACTGCTGGATCGCTGTATGGATCATGGGACCCCGCCATACCACAGCGGTGTCTTCTGGCACAAAAAATCCCATCGAGATGAGCTTCACGCCGTGGCCTTCGGCCGGAGTGATTTTGCCGTCCTTTTGCTCGGGCTGCTTGCTGACGCCCATCATCATCGGAGTATTCGGGCCGTACACGTCAGCATCGAGCAAGCCGACTTTGGCTCCGGACGTTGCAAGCGCCACTGCTAAGTTGACCGCGACCGTCGTTTTGCCAACCCCACCCTTGCCGCTGCTGACAGCAATGACACGCTTCACCCCCGGGATCAGGTCATCGTTAGCTTGACCCGCCCCTTGGGGCGCATTTGGCGCATTGACCTCTCCCATACGGACCTACCCCTTTCCCTTCATGAGTTGCCAACGTGTCAGAAGGCCGTCAGAGGACCCAGCCTTGACACCTTCAACGTTTCTGCCAACGGTTCGCTGATGTTCGGGCAAGGCATCCTTGCTACGTGCCGGCTGCTTGATCAAGCAGCCTTTGCACACTGCACCTGTATCGTGAGATAAACCGTATCTCCCTAGTCCGTGTCAAGTCGTGAGGGTTGTGGGGCCTGAGCTGCGGAGATGTGGCCAGAACAAATCAGCCGAGCTGAGTCGCAAATTTCTTACGCGCGCGGCCCAACAGAGGCAACGGACGTGATGCACGATTGGCAACAATGACAGGGTCTAAGATCTCTCCACAGGTGATACAACGCCAGCCTGTGAAGCTCAAGACCCCCGTGTCGTCCGACAGATCTTCAAACAGATCTGCGGCCATTGGGCCTTTACAGCGAGGACAGTCCATCGAGTAGACCTTCCTCAGATGGTTCGGTGCGGTTTCCCTCTCGTGACTTCTTGTTCTCACGCCTGCCAGATCTTCTAGGTCCTGTTAGGTTGTCGTCTCACCCTGCGTGGACTTACCAGGCAAAAGGAGCAAACTCAGGAGTCACCGAGAGCTGCTGCCCGGGGCCTGCCCAGAAGCTCATCTGGCCTCCACCTGCCAGGAGATAACGCAAGCCTTGTACCAGCGAGCCGAGTGAGATAGTTTTCGTAGAGAAATGAAGAGGTTCTAGACTGTTTCAAGGTGCGAAGCGGATCAGGCTGTGTACCAAACTGAAACCTCTCATGCACAAAAACCTGTGCATATCGCGTAACACTATGACATACCAAGACAAGTGTGCGTTTCAAGAAGGTAACAGGCGGCTACCTGGGGGAAACGTCCTGAGGGGGGCGAATATTCAGTCGTCGCAGCTTTCTCCACAAGGTCGAGCGGCTAATCCCCAGCTCGGTTGACGCTGTCTTGTAACGCCATCCTGTCCGTTCCAAGACATTCTTGATTGCATCGCGCTCAACAGCCCTGAGGGGACCCTGCGTGCGGGAATCGGATCCGCTGCTCCCGGAATGCTCAAAGATATCTCTTGGTAAATGCTCGAGACGGATGACATGCCCTTCACAGCAGACGAAGGCGTGCTCAATCACATTTTGGAGCTCGCGGATATTTCCGGGATACGAGTAAGTCTCCAGAGCCTCTAGGGCCTCGGGCGCGACACGTCGAATACCCTTCCCCAGTTCGCCATTGAATGTCTCCACGAAATGGTTCACGAGTAAAGGCAGGTCTTCCCTTCGTTCACGCAGGGGCGGCAATTTGATCGGAAACACTCGAATCCGAAAATACAGGTCTTCGCGAAAAGTACCTCTCTTCACCCCCTCAGCCAGATCGTGGTTCGTCGCGGTCACGATACGTACATCCACCTTGACCGTCTTATTCCCTCCGACTCGTTCAAATTCGCCACGTTCGAGGACTCGCAGCAGTTTGACTTGGGTTGCCAGGCTCACCTCTCCGATTTCATCCAGGAAGACCGTGCCACCGTCCGCACTCTCGAATCGGCCGGGTTTGTCGTAATAGGCTCCTGTGAAGGCACCCTTGACGTGCCCGAACAACTCACTCTCGAGAACACCCTCCGACAGGGCCGCACAATTCACCACGACAAACGGTTTGCCCTTGCGAGGACTGTTTTCATGGATGGCATAGGCCATCAATTCCTTTCCGGTTCCACTCTCGCCGTAGATGAGGACCGAGGTTCTCGAACTTGCCACCGAAGGCAGTAAGGCAAAGATCTCCCTCATTACACGACTCCGCCCCACCATGTTCTCAAACTTGGCCTGCTCGCCGAGGCGTTGCTTGAGCTCGGCTACCTCTGCCGTCTTCGCGGTCAGTTCTTTGGGAATCGAGATATCGCGGATGACTTCGATCAGTCCAATTAACCGTCCTTCATCATCCAGCAGGAAATCCGTGTTGATGCTGACGGGGAGGAGGTGGCCATCACGGCGCCTCACGAACGCCTCGTAGTGGGACACCCGCTCCCCCTTGAGCGCACGTTCCAGCACGCAGTCTTCTGTCGTGCAAATGTCACTTTGTACCAAGACATCGCACGCGAGAAGTTGCTGGGTGAGCGGCTCCTTGTAACCGAGCAGTTGGCGCATCGCCCGGTTGATGAACGTGACGCGCTTGTCCAGACCAATCGTAATGACGGCATCACTGATACAGTCAAGAATGATCTCTGCATCATTGCGGCGTGGGAATGCGGGATGGCCCATCACTCGTCCTCTTCTTGAGCACAACAAAGAAACGCGGGAAATCATGATACGACACCCCCCTGTGCTGCACAAGGGGGTGTCTGATCTCAGGTCGGAGGCTGTGAGGTGAGCTTAGGTTTGGGAGCGCTGGAGGTTATACGCCAGGCCCAACTTTGACAGGCTGAAAATCAGCCATTTCGAGGGGTCAAAGTTATACCACTTGGGGCCGTTGCGATAATCCCGCAGATGCGTGTGGTGGTAGTTGTGGTAGCCCTCTCCGAACGTGACCAGAGACACCCACCAACTGTCTCGGCTACTGTCGTCACTGCCGTGGGGTTGTGAGCCCCAGATATGGCAGATCGAGTTAATGCAAAACGTGGAATTGAGCACTAAGAACAGACGGCACACGCCAGCCAGGATGAAGCACCCGAGGCCACCGATCCAGCCGCCATAGACCAGGCCTACGACAAAGGGGAGGGCTAGTCCGGACACCACAATCGGAATGTAGTAGCGGTGCTGCCACATGATGATTGGGTCCTTGCGTAACTTCGATTCATACTTCTCATCTCGATATGGAGACTTCAAGAAGATCCACCCGCAGTGGCTGTACCAGAACCCCTTCGTGGCATCGTAGGGATCGTCCTCGAGATCACACCGCGCATGATGGCGAATATGGTCAGAACACCACCTGAGCGCGGAATTCTCCAATGCAAATCCTCCCGCCACCAGCAGACAAGCCTTGACCCACCCCCGGCATTCAAAGCTGCGGTGAGAGATCAACCGGTGGTAGCCGACCGTGATGCCAAGCCCGCTGATGATATACAGCGCGACAAACATCGACCAATCCACCACCGTGAAATCGTACATGTACGCGAAGGCAGGCACTCCGATTGCCGTCGCTACCGTGATCAGAGTGAACAAGAGAATCACGGGGTAATCGATCTTAAAGCGCGGTTTCTCCACTTTCGTCCCCTTGGCTAAGTCTGCAGTGCTTTTTCAGCCATCGACCGGTTCTGGACACATCACGCCATTCTACCCGACTCTTTCGCCATTTTCAAGAAAATCGTGAAAATCGTCTTATCGGTCCACAGGGTGTATAATAAAATAGAGAAAAGCGAGTACATGTAGCGTCAACATCTTTGGCTCGGGTGGTCCAGCAATGATCGCCACCGACACCAATCTCGAATCCGCCATTCGCCTAATCGGTGCAGACCTCGCCCGACGATCAGCAGGCCTCTCCCCGTCAGTCTTCAACTCCCGATGGTGGTCGAACAGCCTGCTTGACTGGTGCATGAAAGATGAGACATTCAAGGTGCAACTCTTCCGGTTCATCGACGTTCTGCCGGCCCTGCGCGATGAATCGCAAATCGCCAAGTTGGTAGAAGAGTACTTCGCCGGGATGCCGTCACTGTCAACCGCGCTCCAGTGGGGTCTTCGTGCCATGTCCGCCACGCGGCTTGGCGCCCATTTCAGCAGCAAATCCCTCAAACATCAGATCAACCAAATGGCGCAAACATTCATTGCTGGCGAATCTGTTGAGAGCGCTCTGCCGGTGCTTGCCCGCCTTTGGGCCAGCGGGCGAGGTTGTTCGGTCGATCTGCTGGGCGAAGCCACCGTGAGTGAAACAGAAGCCGACCGGTATCGCGACCGATGTCTCGAGGCATTACACACGCTTGGTCGTGCGTCCAGCACGTGGCCTGGCGCCCCGATCTTGGAACGCGATCACTTGGGGCCGCTCCCTCGCGTGCATCTCTCCGTCAAGCTCTCGGCCCTCTACTCTCAGATGGACCCGATCGACCCCGAAGGATCCTACCGAGCGGTCGCGGCGCGATTACGGCCCATGCTCGATGTTGCCATGACTCTCCCAGCCGCCATCACGTTCGATATGGAACAGGCAGAGCTGAAGGATCTGACCTTCATGATCTTCATGCGCCTGCTGTCTGAGGACAGATATCGCACCTATGCCTTCGGTGGAATCGCCATCCAGGCCTACTTGAGGGAGACCGATGCGGACGTCACCAAACTGATCAGTTGGGTCCGTTCCCGTGGCACACCGATCGTGGTCAGACTGGTCAAGGGAGCCTATTGGGATTCTGAAACAATTCGCTATCGTCAACGAGGCTGGCCGATGCCAGTTTTTGAGCGAAAAGCGGAGACCGACGCCAACTTCGAACAGCTCAGCCGCAGACTGCTCCAGCACCCGGATCTTCTCCGACCTGCCATCGGCACACATAATCTCCGTAGCTTGGCCCATTCTGAAGCTGCGGTGCAGTCTGCTGGGCTAGCACCGGAGGCCTGTGAATATCAGATGATTTTCGGCATGGCTGAGCCCCTTCAAGCCGCTGCCGTTCAACTCGGACGACGCGTCCGGATCTATATCCCGATCGGCGAGCTTTTGCCGGGGATGGCCTATCTCGTGCGCCGCCTCTTGGAAAATACCTCCAACGAGTCTTTTCTGCGTAAAGAGTATGCCGAATCCGAACCGCTCGAGGTGTTGCTTGCACCGCCACAACCCAACCACATCCCGTCCTCTGCGTCTGGCTCCCCGAGCCAGAAGGAGTCTTTGCTTGACCATCCATTTGCCAATGAACCTCATCGAGATTTCTCAATGGCCTCCCACCGGGAGGCGATGTGCCAGACGATCGAGACCGTCAAGGGTCGACTGGGCCTGACGCTGACACCATCCACCCTCGCTGAGGCCGCAGGTCCAGATGTGATCTCATATAATCCCAGCCGACCTCGCGAAGTTGTCGGTCGGATTCGAGGCTGCTCTCCTGCCGATGTTGACCGCGCGGTGAGGCACGCCGTGGATCACTTTGATGCGTGGAGATCCACACCGGCAGCTGAACGGGCTGGAGTCCTACTGAGAGCCGCCGCGATCATGCGTGACCGGCGCGATGAGCTCGCAGCGTGGGAGATCTTCGAGACGGGGAAGCCTTGGCGTGAGGCCGATGCCGACGTAGCTGAGGCAATCGATTTCCTCGAATTCTACGCGAGAGAGATGGGGCGCCTAAGCATGCCCAAACGGTTGGGGACCGAGCCGGGGGAGCTGAACCATCTCTCCTACACGCCGCGCGGACCAGTCGCAGTGATTGCCCCCTGGAACTTCTCGCTGGCGATTCCGACGGGATTGGTCTCGGCTGCATTGGTGACCGGCAATACCGTACTCTTCAAGCCATCCGAACGGTCTACGGTGATGGGACATCACCTGGTCGACATCCTCACGCAAGCCGACGTCCCTGATGGAGTTCTACACTTTGTGCCAGGTGGTCCTGAAATTGGCCAAACCTTGGTGTCACACCCTGATGTCCAAGCGGTTGCGTTCACGGGATCCAAGGCCGTGGGGCTTCGAATCATCAATGATGCTGCCCGCGTGGAACCACACCAACGGTTCGTCAAGCGTGTCATCGCGGAGATGGGAGGCAAGAACGCGGTCATTATCGATGAAACCGCCGACTTGGACGAAGCGGTCATGGGAGTGGTGAGCTCGTTCACGGGGTACCAAGGGCAAAAGTGTTCGGCCTGCTCACGAGCCATCGTGCTCACTTCGATTTACGACCTCTTCCTGCGACGCCTGGCTGACGCGGTGATGAGTCTCACCATCGGACCCCCTGAAGACCCGGGGAATCGAGTGGGCCCAGTTATTGATGAGCGGGCGTGGCGCAATGTGCGGGAGTACATTGACATTGGGCGGCAAGAGGGACGGTTGGTAGTGGAGCGTCAGGCACCCAATGAAGGGTACTTTGTCGGGCCCACGGTCTTTGCAGACATTGTAGCCACGCACCGACTCGCTCAGGAGGAGATCTTCGGACCAGTCCTCGCAGTGATGCGCGCACAGGATTTCACGGACGCCATCCGTCTTGCGAACGCCACCCCCTACGCGCTCACTGGAGGCATTTATTCGCGTAGCCCAGAGCGTATCGCAACCGCGTGTGAACAGTTTGAGGTCGGAAATCTGTATATCAACCGAGGAATCACGGGCTCGCTGGTCGGTCGGCAGCCGTTCGGGGGGTATCGATTATCGGGAGTGGGAGCGAAGGCTGGAGGTGAGGACTACCTCGCCCAGTTCATGGTCACTCGCGTGGTCAGCGAGAACACGCTCCGTCGTGGATTCGCGCCCAGCACCTGAAGCAGGAAGTCCCTTAATCTCGAACTTCTCCAATTCTTCGACGATCTCCGTGATGATCCCGCGGTCAGACTGGATGGGGGGGAAGGTCTGGCGCTCGCTGTATTTAATCAAACCCACACCTCTCGCGAACCACGCCGTAAGAACATCGGTTCCGACCACCGCGCGATTGTCCCTGGTGAGGTGGATGCGCATCGTCATCCGAGCTTCAATTCGGAGCGCTTCGGGGTACGAGCCGCCTGAAACCTGTACGGTTTCCTTCCCCACCACCTTCACAATGGCTCGTACGTCCATTTTTTCATCCTCTGCGTCACCGTCGAGGTCTTCACCGAAGTCCAGTTGCTGCCGGTCAAATTGCTGAAAGGACGACGGAATCTCCAGCGGAAACCGGACAATCTGGTAAGGAATCAACTGCCGCTCGATCGCCGTGCCCGGACTCGAACCGTAGTAGACAATCCCCGCCGCATCTCGACGGTAATAGCTATCCGATGGGCCATGGTTCCCGGGGTTGGTGTCGTGAAATACTGTTACGGTCACTCCGTCGATATCCTCATTTCCAGTCACCGTGGACACATTCAAGAACCGCTTGCTGGCCACACTCTGAAGAGGCCATGTGGCAACCTCCCCTTGATAGTGCCAACTGCTCCCCACGACATCCGGGAAATACGCCTCAGCCTCACGAATGGTCTGCGCCTCGGGAGCAACCTGCGCATGTAGGGCGTGGAATGACGCTCCGGTGAGAGCGATTCCCATTACCCATGCGGCACTGATCGTCAGCCAACCTCGGACCGTCACGATGTCCCTGCACATTATGAGGCCAACCGTACCACAACACTTTTGGGCTCGCAAGAACTCCTGTGGCAGTGAGCTTGCACAGCTTGCCTTCTTGCTGACCGATTCTCGATAATACGCACACGAGACGCGCATGTCCAATTCCCTCCCTGCACACACACGATCCCAACAGCCACACGACCCAGGCGATCGTTCAACAGTCCTGGTCACGGGCGGGTCTGGTGGAATCGGTCGGGCCATCTGCCTGGAATTCGGACGTGCCGGATGGCGTGTGGGAGTTCATTACCATACCCGCCAGCAGGAAGCCGAGCGGACTGCAGCCACGATCAAGACATTGGGCAGTGAGAGCGTTGTCCTGCAGGCGGACCTTCGAAACGCTCAACAGGTCGAGGCGATGATTGGAGCCTGTGCAGCTCGATGGAGCCGACTCGATGTGATGATATGTAATGCCGGCCAGACTCGGAGCGGCCTCCTGCTCCGGCTACGTCCCGAGGACTGGGCATCCATAATCGAGACGAATTTGACCGGCACCTTTCATTGCCTCAAATCTGCGGGTAAAGTCATGCTCTCGCAGAAGCATGGCGCCGTGATCGTCGTTAGTTCCTTCGCCGGAATACAAGGCCGTTCTGGCCAGGCGGTCTATGCGGCATCGAAGGCAGGGCTGCTCGGATTAGTGAAGTCGGCTGCTCGTGAGTGGGGCCAGGGCAATGTGCGAATCAATGCCGTGCTGCCAGGTTGGCATCAAACGGCACTCTCGGGTCCAGCCATGCCGGCTCCGGCTGCGCAGGATGACCACACACTCGGCCGGTCGCCAGACCTAGCTGAGGTCGCGCGGTCTGTCTATCATTTGGCACTGCTCCAGGACATCTCTGGCCAAATCTGGAACCTGGATAGTCGAATCCTGTACTAAGAATTTAGTGACTTGTTGATTTAGTCATTTGGTCATTGTTTCAATGATCAATGAGAAAATGACTCAATTCAGGACTGGCTGTTTCATCACAGGTACCGACACCGGCGTAGGCAAGACCGTTGTGACCGCCGCACTCGCTCGTCACCTGGCTCGACAAAACATCCGCGTCGGAGTTATGAAGCCTATCGAGACAGGCGTAACCGCTGAGAGCGCACCTGATACAGATGCTGCGCGCCTCAGGGCGGCAGCCGGAGTGGAAGATTCCCTCGAGAGCATCAGCCCGTATCGATTCCCCTCCCCGCTGGCTCCAGCAGAGGCCGCGAAGCAGGCCCGCGTCACAATCGAGTGCGAGCGCATCGTGGCCGCATTCGAGCGGCTCGCGTCACACCATACTGTGATGCTGGTCGAGGGCGTCGGCGGAATCAAGGTGCCGCTCTCAAGTGAGATCTACGTGAGTGATCTCATCGCAAGACTCGGCATAGCGGCTGTGGTCGTAGGCCGGGCGGCACTGGGTGGAGTGAACCACGCCCTGCTCACCGTCGAAAGACTTAGAGAACAAGGGGTCATCGTCAGGGGGATCATCCTGAATCGGTCCGCACCGCCCCAAGAAGGTTCGGTCGGGAAACTTCAGGAGGCTTCCACGGTTCAGTTGCTCAAGGATCACAGCGGAGTCCCCGTGCTCGGACCACTTCCTCACGAAACCTACCTGGAGCAAAACTGGGGACACAGTCTAGACCGCCTGGCCAATGATCCCGCCGTGTGCGAGCTGGCCAAGTTGGTCAGGGCAGGCATGTCATGAACGCACGAACCGCACCCACGATGTCAGGAGAGTCCAGCACTCCGGATACGACGGCGACCCCGTCCGCGCCCGCTTTCGATACCTCCTGCACCTTATCCAACGTGATCCCTCCAATCGCGAACACGGGCAGTTGAGTGTCCGAGCGGATTCCACGGAGACCCCCGAGACCGACGACTGGGTGGTGCCCTGACTTAGTCTTGGAAGGATAAATGGGCCCAAACCCGAGGTAGTCTGCCCCTCCCTGTGATGCTTCACGCACCTGAGACGCGTTGTGGGTCGACACGCCGATAATTTTGTCATCCCCGAGGAGCGACCGAGCATGGGCCAGCGTGAGGTCCTGCTGGCCGAGATGCACTCCGTCCGCCTCCACTGCCATGGCGAGGTCGCACCGGTCGTTGACGAACAGGAGAGCGCCCGCGTCTACCGCGGCCTGCCGCAGCTTCACCGCGCGACGGTAGCATTCGATTGTTGATGACTCTTTATCGCGATACTGAAAGAGCCGCGCTCCTCCTTCCACCGCCTGCTTGAGGATGGTCGTCAGCTCGCGTCCCCGTGCAACCTGGGCATCAAGGATGACATACAGGCCACGGAGGGTGTTGTGTCGGGACGCCAGGGAAAGTACCAATCTTAGCTGTACTGGTTGGCTGCGAATCGCTCGAGGAAGCTGGTTGATACGCGGCCTTTTTGAAATTCCGCGTCATTGAAGATTCGTATATGGAGAGGAATGGTGGTCTTCACGCCCTCGATCACAAACTCCTCGAGCGCCCGTCGCATCCTGGAGATCGCTTCCTCGCGACTCTGAGCATGCACAATCAGCTTTGCGATCAACGAGTCGTAGTACGGCACAACTCTGCACTGATCCTCCAAGGCTGAGTCGACGCGCACGCCCAACCCGCCGGGCGGATGATAGCGAGTCACGTATCCAGGACTCGGGGTGAATTTGTCGGGGCATTCGGCGTTAATCCTGCACTCGAAGCTGTGCCCAGAGAGTTTGATGTCTTGCTGGCGATAACCGAGCGTTTGGCCGGCTGCAATCCGTATCTGCTCCTTCACGAGATCAATGCCCGTGATCATCTCCGTGACAGGATGCTCGACCTGGATTCTCGCATTCACTTCCATGAAATAAAAGTTATGGTCCTTATCCAACAGGAATTCGACCGTGCCTGCATTCCGATAATGGACGGCCTTAAAGGCTTCGACAGCTACGCGACTCATCTCTCGACGTAACCGCTCATCGACGGCCGGCGAAGGAGTTTCTTCGACCAGTTTTTGGTAGCGGCGTTGGATGGAGCAGTCGCGCTCGCCAAGGGAAATCACTCGACCGCGATTATCAGCCAGCAGCTGGACCTCGATGTGTCGAGGCTCGAGAAAGTACCGTTCCAGATAGACGCCTTCATGCCCAAACGTCGATTTGGCCTCAGACTGGGAGGCTTGGAACGCTCGTCCCAACTCTTCATTCCGGTTGACCACGCGCATCCCACGTCCGCCGCCTCCCGCAGTCGCCTTGAGGATCACCGGGAAGCCGATCTTGTCTGCCGCCTCCAGGGCATTCTCCTCGCTTCGAAGTTCACCCGGACTGCCGGGGAGAACCGGGATCCCTCGACGGCTCATGATCTCCCGTGCTTTGGCCTTGTCGCCTACCGTGGCAATGTTCTCAGAAGTCGGTCCGATGAACCTGATTCCAATCGACTCGCAGACCTCGGCAAAGTGTGCATTTTCAGCTAGAAACCCGTAGCCGGGATGAATGGCATCCGCCCTGGTGACTTCCGCAGCACTGAGCACGTTCGGGATGTTCCGATAGCTGAGGGCGTCCTCAGCCGGACCGATACACACGTGCTCATCGGCGGCTCGTACATGCACACTGTTTGCATCCACTTCGGAATGGACCGAGACCGTCTTGATCCCCAGCTCTCGACAGGCCCGGATAACCCGTAGCGCGATCTCACCTCGATTGGCGACAAGAATTTTTTTGAACACCGGTGGATCCTCGCGTCAGAGAAGGAGAGGGTTAAGCTGCAGGTGCGGGATCAATCAGAAACAACGGTTGCCCGTATTCGACAGGTTTCGTGCTCTCAGCCAGAACCTTCACCACCCGGCCATCCGTCTCGGATTCGATCTCATTCATGAGTTTCATCGCCTCTACGACACACAAGACTTGACCTTTTTTCACGAAATCCCCTTCTTCGACGTATGGGTCGGCGTCGGGCGATGGCGACCGATAAAAGGTCCCCACAATAGGCGACGTGATCGTGACAAAGCCGTTGGTCTCCATGGCGGCCGGTATGGTGGGACTCTCAACGGCAATCTCCTGGGACGGGACAGCCGTGCCCGAGGTTAAGGCGAAGGTAGGGCCGGCAGGCTCTCGTCGAAGATGGATTCGCTGCCCCTGACTTTCGACTTGGAGCTCGGTGAGGTTGTGCTGCTCTAATAGTTCAACTAACTTCTGAATTTCCCTCCCGAGTGCATTGATTCCATGGAAGGAGGATTTCTCCAATGGCGTGATTTTGGCAACCGAAGTCTGGCCCTGGGGCTCACGGCCACGTCCCTTCTTGGGGAGGAATGGATTGGGTAGTTTGCGAGCTTTCTTCACCTGACTCGCTCCACATATTGTCGAGTCCGGGTGTCCACCTTAATCATCTCCCCGACCTCGAGGTACAGTGGGACCTTGACGACCGCCCCGGTCTCCAGGATAGCGGGCTTGGTGCCTCCTGAGGCAGTGTCTCCCCGGATGCCAGGCTCGGTATCCGCCACCTTCAGTTCAATGAAGATCGGCAACTCCACGGCAATCGGTGCATGCTCGTAGATCAGAATTTTGACCACCATGTTCTCCTTAAGCAAGTCCCAATTTTCTCCGAGCTGCTTTTTCTCGTACGGGAACTGCTCAAAGGTTTCCGTGTCCATAAACGTATAGGTATCCCCGGAAGCGTACAGAAACTGCATGTCCCGGTCTTCCAGATCCGGCTCCTCGAACCGCTCGCCCGATCGGAACGTCCGGTCAATCACGCTCCCAGTCTTATAGTTCTTGAGTTTGGTGCGCACGAATGCGCCTCCCTTACCCGGCTTGACGTGCTGAAAGTCAATGATGTAGTAGGGCTCACCGTCAAGTTCCAGTTGAAGACCGCTTCGAAAGTCTGTGGTGGAGATCACGAAGGAATGCTCCTTTGATGATGAAGGCTGATGAGTTTAACGAGCCTTGGCATTGTGGGAGTTCTCTAAATGGTCGATGGCCGCTTCAAGCCCAAGCAGGTAGCCGGTTGGACCAAATCCAGAAATCTGTCCGAGGGCCACGCCCGCAATGTAGGACTGATGCCTGAACAGTTCACGCTTGTAAATGTTGCTGAGGTGGACCTCAATGGTCGGAAGAGCCACGGCCGCAATGGCATCGCGGATCGCGACACTCGTATGAGTATACCCAGCCGGGTTGATCACGATCGCATCGAACCGCTTCTTGGCACCTTGAATCCAGGAAACGAGCTCTCCCTCCAGATTCGACTGCTTCATCGTCACTTGAATGCCATTTCGCTGAGCGAACTTGGCGATCGCAGCATCGATGACTTTCAGCGTAGTACCGCCATAAACGGATTGTTCCCGCTCCCCCAGCAGATTCAGATTGGGGCCATGGAGCACAAGGATGTTGTATCGCGGACGCCGCCGATCTGATTTCTTGCGCATGGTGGAACGGTCATCGCCGGGGTAGCTAGCGGAAGGTCTTATTCTATCAGCGTTACATTGTTAGGTCAAACCATGTCGATTTACTCGACATGCGCGGCGCGGGCGTGAATCCTCTCTACTTACTCGCTCTTTCCCGAGCCCGGGCGGCGAGGGACTGGCCGGTCACCAAACACCTTCAGCGCCTGAATGACATCGAGAATCCGATCGGCTAAGACTCGCTTCGGCATCAAATCTAACTGCGTCACGTGACCCTCACGATCCACCAGCACCACCGCATTCAGATCGGATCCGAACCCACCCTGCTGCACAGTGACATCATTCCCAACGATCAGGTCAACCCCCTTCTCCGTGAGCTTGTGCTGAGCTTGTGCCAGAGGAGATCCCGTCTCTGCTGCGAACCCAACCAGGACCTGCGTAGTCCGAAGCTGCGCGAGCGTGGCTAAAATATCGGTGGTGGGTTCCAGTTCTAGGGTGGGCGACGGTTGGCCTCGTTTCTTCAGTTTTTGATCAAGGGAGCGCTTGGGTCGAAAATCTGAGACAGCTGCTGCCATGATGACAACGCTAGACCACCGAAGACGTGAAGCCAGCGCCTTGTGCATGTCCTCCGCCGAACAGATTGGAATCACCTCCACTCCTGGCGGCGCCTGGAGCTCAACCGGTCCACTCACGAGGGTCACTTGCGCGCCACGCTCCCTCGCGGCCTGCGCGAGCGCGTAACCCATCTTTCCTGAGGAGCGGTTGGAGATGAACCGCACTGGGTCAATAGGCTCTTGTGTGGGTCCAGCCGAAATCAGGACGCGCTGGGCAACCCAATCGCGTCGCGGAGTCAACCGCTCCTCGATCGAAGCGAGAATCTCTTGCTCCTGGGGCAGACGGCCATGCGCAACCTTTCCCGAGGCCAGAGGTCCCTCGTCTGGGTCGAGCACGGTCACACCTCTGCTGCGCAATGCCGCGGCGTGAGACTGAACAGCCGCATGGTGCCACATACCTCCATCCATGGCCGGCGCCAAGATAATCGGGCACGTGGCTGTCAGCATCATCGTGCTCAAGAGGTCATCAGCTAATCCGAGTGCGCATTTCGCCAGAACATTGGCCGTAGCCGGAGCGACGACAAACACGTCAGCCCGCTCTGGCAGCGTCAGGTGAATCATCTCATGACGATGCGCGAAGAGATCTTTGACGACTGGATGGCCTGAAAGGACCTCGAAGGTGAGTGGGCTAACGAACTGTGTCGCCGAGTCCGTCATGACGACTGAGACGTCGGCTCCTTGACGCACTAAGGCACGCAGTAGCTCTGCGGCCTTATAAGCCGCTATACTCCCGCTAATGCCTAGGAGAATCCGTTTTCCGAGAAATTTGAGGTCTTGGTCTGATGACACCCGACGCGCTTACTCCTCGCTCTCAGGCTCTTGCGGTGCAGTCGAGTCATCGACATACACACTCAGCTCTTTCTTGATCTCTCGCGCGTCTTCCCTGACTTCCATCATCATGCGTTCTATTTCGCCTTCTTTGGTCTTTTTGGCATCCTTGGCCGCAAGGCGCGCATCCTTACCGCACAGGAACTGAACCTGGCTGCGGAGGACTTCATCCAATGCCATGGTCGTTTCCTTCGTGAATTTGGTCGGACCAAGTGGTTTGGCCCCCTGAATCAGATGCTTCGCGCGCTGCGAGGCTACAATGACCAGCCGATGACGCGAATCAAACTGGTCGTGGTTATATTCCGCCAAGAGTGAAAGTGTATCTGTCATACGACGCTCCTTTAGGTTAGGTTGGACGCTGCCCGGTCGTCCTGTTTGTCGTCCGGTTCACGGATGAAGTTCTTTTCGAGCCAGCTGATGTCGAGACGCTTGGTCTTGACTCGCTCGGCCAGGATAATGGCTTCCAACTCTTTTAAGGCCTGCTTCACATTGTCATTGCGTACGATATAAAAATAATCCCGGTAGCTCCATACTTCTTCTCGGGCTCGTTGCAGTCGACGCTGGATCTCCTCCGCTGAGTCGCCACCTCGGTTGGTGAGTCGCATCCGCAATGTTTCGATGGAGGGAGGCATAATGTAAATATACACGGCATCGGCCAACGTTTTCTTGATCTGCTTCGCTCCCTGCGCATCGATCTCCAGCAAAACGTCAGTCCCCTTCTCGAGCATGTCCGTCAGCGCGCTTCTGGGCGTGCCATAGTGATGCCCATAGACCGGGGCCCACTCGGCGAACTCGTTTCGCTGGATCATCTCTTGGAACACGTGTTCCGGTACAAAAAAGTAATCACGCCCATGCACTTCTCCAGGCCGAGGCTGTCGAGTGGTGTACGAGATCGAGTGCTGAAGACCAGGGACAATCGAGATGACTTCCTTACATAAGGTGGTCTTTCCGGCACCAGAGGGTGCAGACACCACGAACAATATGCCTGGTCTGTCCATCGTTCACCCTCTCGGTGGACCCTAGCTACTCCCCTTCATTCGATATTCTGGACCTGTTCACGGATCTTTTCCAGCTCTCCTTTTATACATACCACATGTTCGGTAATTTCCGCATCATTCGCTTTTGAACCGATGGTGTTGGTCTCCCGTCCCATCTCCTGCAAGAGAAAATCGAGCGTTCTACCTACTGACGCCCGTGCCTTCAGTGCGCGGCGAAACTGCGCCAGATGCGAGTCCAGCCTTGCGATTTCTTCAGAGATATCGCTTCGGTCAGCGAATACCGCCAGCTCCTGGGTCAATCGTGCACGATCGGCGACTTCGGGCTTGACCAGCTTCTCCACTCTCGTTTTCATACGCTCGAAGTGCTCGCGAACGACGACCGGCGCCCGAGAACTGACGGCCGTGAGTGCGCGGCGAATGGTTGCGAGATGCCTCTTCACATCCCGTTCCAGGGCCTGTCCCTCCCGACGTCGCATCACGTCAAGATCGCGGAGCGCGGCGGACAGGAGCCGACGGACCTCGTGGTGCAGTCGCGGGTTCTCGCGCGGCTGACTCGAGACCGTGATGATATCCCTGAATCCGGCCAGCAGGCTCACATCGATCGATCCCGTGAGGCGCAGATCGCGCTGCAATTGCTGCAACAGACGAAGGTATTGCTTCGCCAGCGTCCGGTCGAGGCTGGGAGACTGGCTGCCTTCTCGTCCTCCATTCAACGTGACAGCCAGCTCAATACGGCCGCGCGCACACCGTTGCTGGATCACGTGCTTGAGATCAGGCTCAAGCGCTGACACGGGCCTCGCCAAACGAGTCACGATTTCGCAGTGCCGGTGATTGACGGACCGCAACTCTACAGCGAGGGAACCGCCGTCCCATCTCGTCTCACGCCTGCCATATCCAGTCATGCTGCGGATCATCGCCGTTGTTTGCCCTCCCATCGACATTCCAGATAGACGGGGCACATGAGGCACTGGGGGCGTCGGGCCAGACACGTGTATCGGCCGTGCAGGAGTAACCGCTGAGACCCCGCGGTCCACGATGAGGGTGGGATCAATGTCTGCAATTCGACTTCGATCTTGTCAGGATCCTGACTCGTGGCCAAGTTGAGCCGCTGCGAGACGCGTTTCACGTGGGTGTCCACAACCACCGCGGGCTTGCCAAACCACTGACCGAGAACCACGTTGGCCGTCTTGCGCCCAACACCTGGAAGCGTCACGAGCTCGTCCATTGTGGCTGGCACTGTTCCGCCATACCGCTCGAGGAGCGCGCGACAGCACGCGACGATGTTGCGGGCCTTGCTGTTGAAGAACCCCGTTGACCGGATCAGCGGCTCGAGGTCGACCGGCCGTGCTCGGGCATAGTCCGCGGCGGTGCGGTATCGTTTGAAGAGCGCCGGCGTGACCTGGTTGACTCGTTGGTCCGTGCATTGAGCCGATAAGATAGTGGCGATCAAAAGTTCCAGCGGCTTGTGGTGTTCCAATTCGACCTGAGGAGAAGCCATCGCGCGCTCGAGGGCAGCAAGAATACGAGCAGCTCGCCGGCGCTGGGGCGCGTTCGATCGGGGCTGAAGCTCCCGGGTGCTCTGTACGGCACGATCCCGCATTCGATGTAGGACTCACGATACCCCGAGATTGTGGCTCACAGGCCGTGGCACCTGCGGGGGGTTCATCGAGTCCGCAGGAGACGCGCGGGACTTCTCTCGGAGGGCACTCACAAGCAATTCGGTCAACGGAGGCAAGGTCGAAGGACAGATCGCCGAGATGCCCAGCGCACCGTAGCGACGGCACCGGACGTCAGCTTCTAGCGATGCGAGTCGATCACATTTGTTGAAGACCAGCACGCGAGGGATCTGGTCAAGCTCAAGCTCGGCAAAAATCGCTTCCACGGTCTTGATCTGCGCCTCAAATGCAGGGTAACTCGCGTCGACCACGTGCAACAGAAGGTCGGCATCCTTCAACTCTTCCAACGTCGTCCTGAAAGCACCCATGAGGTCTTTGGGCAGGTCCCGCATAAATCCGACCGTGTCAGTGATAATCACTTCGCGATCTTTCGGAAAGCGAAGTCGCCGACTGGAGGTATCCAACGTCTCGAAGGGGCGATCGACCACGGAGACATGACTCTCGGTGAGGGCATTCAGCAGCGTGGATTTGCCTGCATTGGTGTAACCCACAATGGAGATAGTCGGAAGCTTGTGCCGGTAGCGCCGCGCTCGCCGCTGATTTCGGTGCCGCTTGAATGCCTGGAGCTCGCGTTCCAGGTGGGCAATCCGATCCCGAATCCGCCTCCGATCAGTCTCCAGTTTGGTCTCGCCAGGTCCCCTCCCGCCAATTCCGCCGCCCAACCGTGACAGGGCCGTACTCCCGCCAGACAACCGAGGCAAGCGGTACCGAAGCTGCGCAAGCTCGACTTGAATCTTTCCTTCCCGGCTATGGGCCCGACGCGCGAAGATATCGAGAATCAATTGTGTCCGATCAATCACCTTCATGTCGGTCACTTCAGTAATGGCGCGCACCTGCGCGGGCGACAGGTCTTGGTCAAAAATCAGCATGTCCGCACCGCGCTGCAAGGCTTTCATCACGACTTCCTTGAGCTTCCCGCTGCCCAGAAGATATTTGGGATGGATCTGTTGGAGACGCTGGGACAGCGTTTCGAGCACAACCAATCCGGCAGATCCGACAAGTTCCGTCAGTTCCTCGAGCCGCTCCTCTTGATCGGCTCGGCTCCGGGTGGACGCGCTGATCAAGATAGCCGTTTCCATTCCCTTTGTGATGGCATGACTCGAGGACGCCCGCGCCAATTCCGATTCGAGCGACTCGATGAACTCATCAAACTTCAAGTCGAATTGGTAGAACGATCGCGGAGGCCATACTTCATAGACTTGGCCCTGCGGGTTTGGCGGAAGGATGTGGGCAACGTGGATGTCTGCGGGCAACCCGGTGGGTCCGACGCCGACAGCGGCAACCAGATCGAGTCGGAGGAGCGCGAGGGTTGTCAGATTATTCTGGTTCAACGCCTCATTGTGCAAATGCGTCTGCACAAGCCTGACCCCTCTCAGGGAGCGTTGCCCGAGGCGGGATTGAGGCAGGTTCGCAAGAATCAGTTCGCGACCATTCCCAACAATCACGCGCTCAACAGTTCCGCGTCGGCCAATCACGAGCCCAATCTCCCGGCGCAGCTCATGTGAAAGCTCCGTGCAGGTTCTGGCCAGCTCCGTGGTCACGACCTTGTCGACTGGGACCCGACGACGGTACAAGTGCTCCAGGCGAAGCAGCTGGTTGGCCTTCAGGCCATTCAGATATCCGTAGACTGTCGGAATGCTAGGCCCTCCCTCTTGTCTGGCGTCGGCGAGCCCGTGCTCGCGGCGACGCAGAAAACGCCAGCGCCAACTCTGCGCTCGATTCCATGTCCCATTGGGCGAACTGTCTACGTGCATAGGCTAACTGAGCAGCGGCCGCAATCATGACCGCATTATCGGTGCAATACTCCGGGGCAGGGACCGCCACCCGAACGCCTGTGGCGCGTGACCGGAGCGCCAGCATGCTTCGCAGCCGCGAGTTCGCGGCCACCCCTCCGACCACTCCCAACGCCTTGACTCCGTGACGTTTGACCGCGTGGAAGGCTTTCTCGACCAACACCTCCACAATCGCCTCTTGGTAACTCGCGGCAATATCGGCAGCGGATATGGGGACACGGGCGTGAGCCTGATCACGCAAGTAATAGAGCAACGCCGTTTTGATCCCGCTGAAACTGAAATCGAGCCCACCCTGCTTCAGGTATGGCCGTGGGAACCGCACGGCCTCACGATTCCCAGAGGCGGCCAGTCGGTCGATCGCAGGCCCCCCAGGGAAATCGAGGTCAAGCATCTTCGCGGCCTTGTCGAAAGCCTCGCCGGCGGCATCATCCAAGGTCTGACCGAGCAGACGATAGACACCGGGTTCCTCCACGAGGAACAGATGGGTATGTCCACCAGAGACAACCAGCACAATCGACGGGATGGGGAAATCCGGTTGAGCCAGCCACGCGGCAGCCAGATGTCCTTCCAGATGATTCACCCCAATCAGAGGGACCTGCAATGCATAGGCGAGCGCCTTTCCATAGCTGACGCCCACGAGCAGTGCACCCGCCAGGCCTGGCCCTCGAGTGACCGCGACTGCGTGCAGGTCAGACCACCCGATCTTCGCTTGTCTCACTGCCTCCTCGGCCACTACCTCGATGGTCTCGATGTGACGACGCGCAGCGAGTTCAGGCACCACTCCGCCGAAACGCGCATGAACATCATCCTGGGAGTATATGATCCCTGAGGCGACGTGGGTTTTGCCGCGCACCACGGCCGCGGCCGTTTCGTCGCACGATGTTTCCAGACCAAGGATGAGAGGCTCGGATGAAGAGTGTACGCTCGCCGTCATTGGATGTGGGGAGAGGTCGACGGTCGTGTTGGGCATGTCAGCGGGTGGGGTAGCCGAGCATAGTGGGGAAGGATTCGCCATACGACGCGCACGGCCTGCATGTCTGTTAGATGGCAGCCTACCATCCAATACCATGCTCCAAGAATAGAAAACCCCCGTGGAGAGGTCCCCACGAGGGTCGATAGATTCGCCTCATATCAACAAGAAATCTGCTGTGCTCCCCTTCTGCTCCGCACGGTAAAAACGACTGAACGGCTCAGACTTCGGCCAGGACCTCCTCCTCGACAAACAAGGGGGAGTCATCCTGCAACACGACTTTGACCTTGCGGGCGTCCTTGAAGCGACCTTTGATCAACTCTTCTGAGAGTGGATCGCCGATAACCTTCTGGATGGTGCGGCGCAACGGTCGGGCGCCATAGAGCGGCTGGTAGCCTTCTTTGATGAGCCACTGTTTCACGTCGTCAGCCATCTCAAGCTGCACCCCACGGTCCAGCAACCGCGCGTTCAACTCCCGGATCAAGATATCCACGATACTGAGCAGGTGCTCCCTTTCAAGCTGGTGGAAGACCACCACTTCGTCAACGCGGTTCAGGAACTCAGGACTGAACGCCCGACGCAATTCCGCCAACACTTCGTCCTTGACCCGCTGTTGCTGATCACTCTGTTCGGACCGATGGAAGCCAAGAGACACGCCCTTCTGAATCAGCTTGGTCCCAAGGTTCGAGGTCATGATGACCAGGGTGTTCTTAAAATCAACCTTGCGGCCTAGACTATCTGTCAGCACACCGTCGTCCAGAACTTGCAGCAGCACGTTAAAGATATCCGGGTGCGCCTTTTCGATTTCATCAAACAGGATGACCGAGTACGGACGCCGGCGTACCTTTTCGGTTAGCTGTCCACCCTCTTCGTAGCCAACATAGCCTGGTGGGGAACCGAACAGCCGCGAGCTGGTGAATTTCTCCTGGTATTCGGACATGTCGATTCGCACCAAGGCATCTTCCGTATTGAAGAGGAACTCCGCCAAGGCCCGCGCCAGCTCCGTCTTGCCGACCCCTGTCGGACCCAGGAAGATGAAGGATCCGATCGGCTTCTTGGCTTCTTTCAAGCCGGCCCGTGAACGGCGGATTGCTCTACACACTGCCGAGATGGCTTCCTCCTGGCCGACAATCCGTTTGTGGAGGAACTCCTCCATATGGAGCAGCTTGCTCGATTCTTCTTCCTCCAATTTAAAGAGCGGAATCCCGGTCATTTTCGAGACAACGAAAGCGACTTCTTCCTTTGTGATGACCGGCTTCTGCTGCTCCTGTGCCTTCTTCCATTCTCGCTTTGACTCATCGAGCAACTTCCGGAGCCGCTCTTCCTCCTCACGGTATCTGACGGCTTCCTCGAAGTTCTGGAGGGAGATTGCGACCTCCTTCTCATGCGCAACTTTCTTCAGCTCCTGCTCGAGAGCTTTCAACTCGCCGGGCAGCGAATAGGTCTGCAGCTTGGCGCGCGACCCGGTCTCATCGATTAAATCAATCGCCTTGTCTGGCAAGAATCGATCCGTGATATAGCGGTCCGACAGCTTCACCGATTCGACGATGGCTTCCTCGGTGATCTCGACACCGTGGTGCTCTTCGTACCGGTCCCGGAGCCCATGAATGATCCGGATCGTTTCCTCGATGCTGGGTGGTAGCACATGGATCGGTTGGAACCGGCGCTTCAAGGCGCCATCCTTTTCGATATGCTTGCGGTATTCATCCAACGTGGTGGCACCGATACATTGAATCTCACCGCGGGAGAGGGCTGGCTTCAGCATGTTCGACGCATCGATCGAACCCTCAGCTGCGCCTGCGCCGACTAACGTGTGGAGCTCGTCAATAAAGATGATGATGTTGCCGGCCTGCACGATCTCCTTCATGACAACTTTGAGGCGCTCTTCGAACTGACCACGATATTTGGTTCCAGCGACCAATGAACCGAGATCCAACGCGATGACCCGGCGCGAAAGCAGGTTGTCAGGCACCTCGGACATCACGATCCGTTGGGCTAAGCCTTCCACAATTGCAGTTTTCCCGACTCCCGATTCGCCAATGAGCACAGGATTATTCTTGGTGCGGCGGCTGAGAATCTGAAGCACGCGCTCAATCTCATCCACCCGACCGATCACCGGATCAAGCTGCCCATCGTGAGCGAGTTGAGTCAGGTCACGTCCAAATTCATCGAGTGCTGGGGTATTACTCTTGCGGTCGCGCTCTCTCGGCGCGGACTTCCGCAAGAATGTCACGGTGAGCTGTCGCGCGGTGAGGAGGTTGGCTCCCAGACTTCGGAGAATTTTGCCACCGATCCCCTCTTCCTCCCTTAAGAGGCCGAGGAGAAGATGTTCGCTGCCGATATGGTTATGACCGAGCAACCGAGCTTCTTCGACGCCGTACTCGATCACTTTCTTGACGCGCGGGCTGAAGGGTATCTCCCCGAACGTCATGGTGGTCCCGCCACCCGGTAGGTTGCGCTCAATTTCCAGGCGAATTTGTTCTGCGGAGAGCCCCATCTTCTTGAGAATCATCAGAGCAATGCCGTCCGATTCACGGAGGATAGCCAGGACCAGGTGTTCAGTGCCCAGATAGTCATTCTGGTGACGCTCAGCCTCTTCCCGAGCCAGGATGATGATCTTGCGACCCTTGTCCGTGAATCGTTCGAACATCCGCCCTCCTTTTTCTTTCTAGATTGTCGAAGTTAGAAGAGGATCTATCTTGGTGGAATACTGGCTGTATTCTATCGGGAGGGGGGTCTACTGTCAATACCTGGACGCCTCTTCCGTACTCCTCAGACAAGCCCTTGGTAGGGTGTCTTCGAACTCCTACCGGTGTAGGTCTTAAATTCGCGTCTCATTGACATGAAAATTGCCGGCCCGATACAATCCCAGTCCACGCCCATAGCTCGGCACCTGGACCCCACAGGGGAGAAGGCCGTCCACCCATGAAAACAATCGGGATTCTGACGAAACCCAAGTTCCCGGACGTCAAACATGTGCTGAAAGGTCTCGTGAATTGGCTCCGAGAGCAGCAGAAAGAAGTCGTGTTGGACGGAAAGACTGCTTCGCTCATTGGTGATCCAGCGGTGTACCAAAAGTCGCAACTTGCAACACTCTGCGATCTGATCCTGGTGCTCGGCGGAGACGGAACGATGCTGACAGCGGCGCGACTGGTGGAAGAGCGTGGAGTGCCTATTCTGGGCGTCAACATGGGTGGGCTGGGGTTTCTCACCGAGACCAGCCTGGATCACCTGTACCCGACTCTCGAACGAATCTTTCGAAAGGAATTCGTCATCGAAGAACGTTTAATGCTCCGGGCCCGCATCGATCGTCATGGGGACAAGGTGGCACAAGCCACTGTGTTGAATGATGTGGTTGTCAGCAAAGGCACGCTCGCCCGTATGATCGAGATGCACCTGGCCATCAACGGCCAGTTCGTGACCAGCTTGCGAGGCGACGGCATGATCGTCTCCACCCCGACCGGCTCGACAGCCTATTCGCTCTCCGCAGGGGGACCCATTATAGATCCATCAATCCAATCGCTGATGCTGACGCCAATCTGTCCCCATACATTGACCCACCGGCCACTCTTAATCCCTAGCGACGCCGTGATGGAAGTGACCCTCACCAGCCAAGACGAAGGTGCAATGGCTACGTTCGATGGGCAAGTCGGCGTCGCCCTCACCCAAGGTGATACGGTGACCATCGGCGCCTCCGACCATCGCACGAAACTGGTCCGGTTCCCCGACCGGACTTACTATGACGTCTTGAGGATGAAACTGAAGTGGGGCAACACGTAAGGTGTGAACAGGCGGATGACTCCCGGCACGCTAGGTAGGTTGGGAAGACCCTGAGCTCGACTCCGTCATCCGCCAAGGGTCGAGCAGCGCCTCAAGTCGCTCTTCAGGCAGAACCTGCTGACTCCGCGCAATCTCCCGGACAGTCTTTCCGGTTTGGTACGCTTCTTTGGCAATCTTCGCCGCCGCATCATAGCCAATCTCCGGAGCCAGGGCGGTACACATCGCCAGACTCTGCTCGATCGAATTCCGGCAACGCTCCTCATTCGCGGTGATCCCCTCAACGCACCGGCTGCTGAAATTCTCCGCCGCTCGAGCCAGCAACTCAATCGACTGCAGCAAATTCATCGCCATCACTGGCAGCATTACAATCAATTCAAAATTCGCCGCCTGCCCACCCACCATAATCGTCACGTCGTTACCCATCACCTGTGCCGCAACCATCGTCACCGACTCCGCAATGACGGGGTTCACCTTGCCGGGCATGATCGAAGATCCCGGCTGCATTTCGGGGAGGTTGATCTCTCCCAGCCCGCATCGGGGTCCAGAGCCGAGCCAGCGAATGTCGTTCGCGATCTTCATGAGGCTCACGGCAAGGGTCCGGAGTTCACCGCTGGCTTCCACCAATGAATCTTGTGCCGACTGAGCTTCAAAGTGGTTCTGAGCCTCTTTGAAAGGACAGCCGACTTCCTTTGACAGTAGGCTGATGACGCGAGGAGCAAACTCTAGATGCGCGTTCAGACCCGTCCCGACCGCCGTCCCGCCGAGCGCCACTTCGCCTAATACCGCCTGAGCCTGCCGCATACGCGCCAATCCCAATTCAATTTGCCGGGCATACCCCTTGAACTCCTGACCCAGTCGAACAGGCGTCGCGTCTTGAAGATGGGTTCGTCCGATCTTCACGATCTGGTCGAATTCGTTCCCCTTGGCC
>JBHICF010000002.1:0-36013 GCA_046759485.1 Nitrospiraceae bacterium | reverse complement strand
CCGGCCATAGACCTGAAGGATGGGCGGTGCGTACGGCTCCGCCAAGGGGACCTAGGTCAGGAGACGGTCTATTCTGATGACCCTTCGGCGATGGCCCAACGATGGCAGAACGAGGGCGCGACCATGTTGCACGTCGTGGACCTCAACGGAGCGATTGAGGGTGAACCCAAGAATCAGGCCCACATCGAAGCAATCTTGGAGGCCGTCTCGGTTCCCGTGCAAATCGGAGGAGGAATTCGGACGCTGGAAGCCATCAAGAGGTATCTGAGCCGGGGTGCGGAGCGGGTCATTCTGGGCACGGCTGTCCTTCAGGATCCAGAGGTCATCGAGTGGGCTTGCTCGGAGTTTCCAGGCCGTGTCTGGGTAGGGATGGATGCACGGAATGGCCATGTGGCGGTACGTGGATGGACGGCTCAGACGGGGACCTCTGTCGTGGAGCTGTTGGAAATGCTCAAGGGGCATGCGCTGGGCGGTGTGGTCTACACGGACATCGCCAGGGATGGCATGCTCGGCGGTCCGAATCTGACCGCGCTGAGACGAGTCGTGGATGCTTCAACATTCCCGGTCATTGCTTCGGGAGGAGTGACGCGGGTGGAGGATATCCTCGCGATCAAGGCGATGGGTCCGCGGATCGAGGGCGTGATTGTTGGCAAGGCGCTGTATGATGGGAAACTGGAGCTCAAGGACGCCGTTCGCGCGGGGCAGTAGCGGTGCAGTGTGTGGCGTGTTGACGAAGCGCATCATTCCCTGTCTGGATGTCAAGGATGGTCGGGTCGTGAAAGGGGTGTCCTTTGTGAACCTCCGCGACGCCGGCGATCCGGTGGAGGTCGCGCGGGCCTATGACCGGGAGGGTGCTGACGAGCTCTGCTTTCTGGATATCACCGCATCCCACGAGAATCGGAAACCGATTCTTGATGTGGTGGCCAGAACGGCTGAACAAGTGTTCATGCCGCTCACCGTCGGCGGGGGAATCAGAACACTAGAGGATATACGGAACCTCCTCCAAGCTGGCTCTGATAAAGTCAGCATTAACACAGCGGCGGTCGAGCAGCCAGAGTTTGTGAAAGCTGCGGCGGAGCGGTTCGGGACCCAGTGCATTGTCGTGGCGATCGATGCGAAGCGTCGTTCCGCAGTACCGACCGGCTCAAGGAAAACGTCCCCGCCTGATGGACCGCCGGGCTGGGAAGTATACACGCATGGCGGGCGCAACCCGACGGGGCTCGATGTCGTCGAGTGGGCTCAGAAGATGGAAGGGCTCGGGGCGGGCGAGATCTTGCTGACCAGCATGGATCGAGACGGGACGCAGGATGGGTATGATCTTGAGCTCACCGCGATGGTATCTGATGCTGTGTCCGTTCCCGTCATCGCCTCGGGTGGTGCGGGCCGCCTCGAACACCTCTACGAGGGGTTTGTTCACGGCCATGCAGACGCAGTGTTGGCAGCCTCAATTTTCCACTATCGGAGTCACACGGTACCGGAAGCCAAAGGATACTTGCGTGAGCGGGGCATCCTCATCAGATCGTCCCCGCAATGAGGTTAGCGGAGTGGATTTAAAACGATTGAAATTCGATGACCAGGGTCTCATCCCGACAGTGATTCAAGACTGGAGGGACGGGACTGTGCTCATGCTGGGATTCATGAACCACGACGCGCTGGCCAAAACGCTCGAGACGCACTCCGTGCATTTTTGGAGCCGATCGCGAAACAAGCTTTGGGAAAAAGGAGAGACATCAGGCCACCGGCTGATCGTGAAAGATATTTTTGTGGATTGCGACCAGGACACCATATTGGTGAAAGCCGAGCCGGTGGGCCCGACCTGTCATACGGGGGAGCGTGCGTGCTTCTTCAGCCGGCTGAGTGCAGCACCCGGCTCGGGAGAGCTGAAGACGGCCGATGCTCATGGCGCGATCTTCGACCGTATCTATCAGACCATCCTGAGTCGGAAGCAGTCGCCACAAGCGGGATCCTACGTGTCGTCGCTTTTCGAGGGAGGGGCCGATCGCATTCTCAAGAAGGTGACTGAGGAGGCTGGGGAAGTGCTGCTGAGCTCTAAAGGAGGCAAGCGCGACGAAGTGATCTATGAAGTGGCCGATCTGTTCTTCCACACACTGGTTGTACTCGGGTATCACGACATTACTCCAGAGGAGATTTATAGGGAGCTGGCCAATCGGTTCGGGAAGCCCGGCCTGCGTCCATCGGACAAACAAAAGGGGGATGCGTGAATCCCTGCCTCTTCTGCCGGATCGCACAGCGAGAGGTGCCGTCGAAGATCGTCTACGAAGATGACCAAGTGGTGGCGTTCGAGGATATCAATCCTCAGGCTCCGTTCCATGTTCTTATCGTTCCGCGCCGGCACGCACAGTCTGTCCAGGAACTCGAGCAGACGGATAGCCCCCTGCTCGGTCATCTCATGTTGACAGGCGCGAAGCTGGCCCGCGACAAGGGGGTCGCGGACTCGGGATATCGCTTGGTCGTGAACACGGGGGCACATGGAGGGCAGACGGTGTTTCACCTGCACCTGCATGTCTTGGGTGGACGCCCCATGCGCTGGCCGCCCGGTTGATGAGAGATTCCCCGTCGCAGCAATCCGGAGCCCGTCAGGGTTCAGTCCTGGCGCTCCCAGCCTTGTAGAGTGAGGACGTGGCCGAACTCGTGACTCTCTGCTCCACCGCGTAGCACATCGGGCTCCCTGAGGCCAGCTCTCTCCCGCCAACGGGGGGACGGCCGCTCCCTGCCACGTTGACACGGATTTCTTGGGTCTGTTAGAGTACGTCGGCATTTTATCGAGTTTTTCAAGCGGTTCCATCTGAACCACTGGCAGCGAGATTCAAGTCACCAAGGCGGAGCGAGGACGAACTCTGCGGTGAGCCACGGTTTCATCCCACAAGAAGTGATCACCCAGATCAAGGAACGTGCCGACATCGTCGAGGTGGTGTCTCAGTATCTGAGCCTGACCCGAGCCGGCCAAAATCTTAAAGGACTCTGCCCGTTCCACCACGAGAAAACCCCGTCGTTCAACGTCAGCCCCTCCCGACAGATCTTCCACTGCTTCGGCTGCTCGGAAGGCGGTAACGTGTTCACTTTTCTGATGAAGCAGGAAGGCATGACATTCCCCGACGCGGTGCGGGAGTTAGGCCGCCGATTCGGTGTAGCAGTGCCCGCCTACGAGAGTTCTGCATCCTCCGTCGATGGACAAACCCGGAAGCGACTTGAGCAGGTGAACGAGTCTGCCGCGAAGTGGTTCTCGCGCACCTTGTCAGATCCACGGACCGGTGGTGACGCAGCCGCTTACCTAGCATCGCGAGGGATTCAGAAGGAGACCATCGGGGCATTTGGCCTGGGAGCCGCGCGGCCGGAGTGGGATGCGTTGCTTCGCAGCCTCTCGCGTGAGGGATTTACGCAAGCTGAGCTGGCCTTGGCCGGGCTGGTGGTCCTCAAGGACCAATCAAGCCGACCAGTCAAGGAAGGGGCTGGCTATTACGACCGGTTCCGTGCACGGGTGATCTTTCCGATCCGGGACCTTCGTAAGCGAGTGATTGGATTCGGAGGACGGGTGGTGGGTGAGGGTACGCCGAAGTACCTCAACTCGCCCGAGACCCCACTGTTTAATAAAGGCCGAGCGTTATATGGCCTGGAGCAAGCCCGGGAGTCCACTGGCAGTGTGGGATTCCTGATCGTCGTCGAGGGCTATTTCGATGTCATCACCCTGCACCAGGCAGGAATCACGAACGTTGTGGCGACGCTTGGGACTGCGTTGACCCCTGACCATGTTCGACTGATGAGGCGCTTTGTGTCTAACGTTGTCCTGCTGTTCGATCCCGACTCCGCTGGAGTCCGAGCAGCATTGCGAACTTTGGATCTGTTCGTCGACAGCGGAATTGGTGTCAAGGTGACCTCGCTCCCTGAAGGACACGATCCCGATACATTCGTACGGCAGGAAGGTCCGGACGCGTTCATGCGTTTGCGGGAACACGCGCCCAGCCTGCTCGACTTTGCCGTCGAACATAGCCTGCAGAGCGCAGCCTCAGGGACGATCGAAGATCGGATTCGTAGCGTAGACGAAGTCCTGCGTATTCTGCAGAAGACCAGCAATCGGATTGAGAAAGAAGAATGCACCAGGCAAGTCGCGGAGCGCCTCGGGATCAACCAGCAACGCCTCATTGAGCGCTATCCTGAGCTTTTACCCCAACGAAGGCCGAGCCGCGGGAAGATGTCCACCGAGCCAGCATTGGATCCGCGCTTCAAAGGAACCCCGGAAGAGCGTGATCTGGTTTCCCTCTTGCTTCAGGGACAATTGACGACTAGCGAGGTGCGCGCGCTCCAGATCGAGTCGTTCACCCAGCCTGCCTGTCGCCGGATTGTGGAAATAGCATTAGGGCCCCTTGATCAGGAGGGTGCCGTGCCTGGCCAACCGATGGTCGATCAGGTCTTATCCGATCCTGACTCCGCACCTATCGCGACGGCACTGATCATGTCAGAACGACATTATGACGATGTGAGGGAGTATGTGCGTGGCTGCCTGGCGACACTGGAGCGAAAGCACCAGGCCACCGCGCTCAGCCAACTTATCGCGAGCCTCCGGCTGGCAGAGCGAGAGGGGCGAACCGAGGAGGCGGACCGGCTGAATGTCCAGATCAATGAACTGCGGCAGAGAAAGGCAGCCACGCCTCTGGGTCCAGCGCACTGTTCGCCACTGAGCCCGAGTCTCTAGGAGTCCATCCATGCCAAAAGAAGAAATGCTTGTTGAGGTCAAGAAGCTCATCTCCATTGGAAAGGAGAAAGGCTTTCTCACCTATGAGGAGCTCAACAGCAAGCTCCCCGCGGAGATGGTCTCGTCAGAGCGGATTGGCAAACTGATGTCGATGTTCGGTGAACTCGATATCGAGGTGATCGATTCGCCGGAGGGCGAGCGGTACCAGAAATCAACTGATGGTGAAGAGGCTGCCGAGGAGGTCGAAGAGAGCGACGACCTGGAAGAGGGAGAGAAGGAAATCGACCTGACGCCGGGAGTGCTGAGTCGCACAGATGATCCGGTCCGATTGTATCTGAAAGAGATGGGCAGCGTCGCGCTCCTGAGCAGAGAGGGCGAGATCGAGATCGCCAAGCGGATCGAGGAAGGTAAAAAGGAAATTGCGACCGCGGTCTTCGGCATGCCGATGACGGTCGAGTATGTGCTGTCCCTCCGAGACAAGCTCAAGGCCGGGAAAGTCAACATCCGTGAGGTGGTTTCAGCGCAGGATGAGGACTTTGAGGAAGAAATCGCGGAGCATGACGATGAAGAATTGCGGCAACGGACGCTGGAGGCGCTCACGAAGGTTCGGAAGCATTCGAAGGGATTGATGGGCATGTACGGCAGGAAGCGCTATACGGGAACCGATCCGGCGAAGCAACGTCGCTACAAGCTCCAATTGAAGGAGGTCCGGCAGCAAGTCGTTGAGAAGATGGAAACTCTGAACCTGCATCCCGTACTGAAAGACCGGCTGGTTCGAAGGGTTCGGGTGTTCGCGCACGAGATTCGATCTGCCGAGCGGGAAATTTCCCATTGTTGTCGAAAGCTAGGGGTGTCCGGCCAAGATGGGTTAGCGTTGCTTCGTCGACTCGGCCGGACCCGACGGGACATGTTGGCCGTGCGTCGGAAAACCGGTTTGTCGGAAGATTCATTGCAGGAGGTGAAGAAATCATTTCTCGGTGCGCGGAGCAGAATTCGTCACCTAGAGACTCAGGAGGCCCTCGTCCCATCGGACGAAATCAAGGAGGCAGCTCGGCAGCTCGATGTCGCTGATGACAAGGTCAAACGCGGCAAGGCAGAATTAGTTGAGGCCAATCTTCGTCTGGTCGTCAGCATTGCGAAGAAGTACACCAACAGGGGACTCCAGTTCTTGGACTTGATTCAAGAGGGCAACATTGGACTCATGAAGGCGGTCGACAAATTCGAGTACAAGCGCGGCTATAAGTTTAGCACCTATGCGACGTGGTGGATTCGTCAGGCGATCACGCGTGCGATTGCGGACCAGGCGCGGACCATCCGTATTCCTGTCCACATGATCGAGACCATCAACAAACTGATCCGAACCTCCCGTCACCTGGTCCAGAAGCTGGGACGAGAACCTTCACCTGAAGAGATTGCCGAACGGATGGACATGCCGCTGGATAAAGTGCGCAAGATCCTGAAGATCGCGCGAGAACCGATTTCTTTGGAGACGCCAATCGGAGAGGAGGAAGATAGCCATCTCGGTGACTTCATTGAAGACAAGAAGGCGATCTCTCCCCTCGATGCGGCGGTTCGATACGATCTGCAACGTCAAATCAACAGTTCGCTGGAAACGCTGACGCCTCGTGAAGAGAAGGTGCTGAGAAAGCGCTTCGGGATCGGTGAAAGCACTGATCATACGTTGGAGGAAGTGGGCCAAGATTTCGAAGTCACTCGTGAGCGGATCCGGCAGATCGAGGCAAAGGCCCTCCGCAAATTGCGACACCCGAGTCGAAGCAAGAAACTCCGGAGCTTTGTCGAGAGCCTCTGAAGTCTCAGCCGCGTTCGTTGCTGTGCGGATTGACAGTCGTTGAGAAGCAGTCTAGAATCGCGCGCCGCTCCTAACTGATCTTGCAGAGTGTGAGAGGCCGATACGAACCGTACGGGCCCATAGCTCAGGTGGTCAGAGCGGCTGACTCATAATCAGTTGGTCCCAGGTTCGAGTCCTGGTGGGCCCACCAGATCGTGACCCCAGATCTTGACGCTGGTCTTGACGGTGGTAATGGTAGAGGACGGAGAGGGTAATGAATAAGTCGAACGGGAAGCAGAGGGCTTGTTGAATCCTAACCTTCCACGTCTGGTCGAACTCCAGGCTCTAGACCTCAAACTCACAGAACTCAAACTCCAGCAGAGCAAGATCCCCGATCTCCTCCGGGTCGCAGAAGCTCCCCTTCAGGAAGCTATTCGTCGTCTTCAAGAGGTCACTGAGAGCCTCGAAAACCTCAACAAGGAACGACGAAACTATGAGAACGACCTGGAAGCCCAGGAGACGCAAGTGGGGAAGCTGCGCGGCCGGCTAACCGAACTGAAGACGAACAAAGAGTATCAGGCCCATCTCTTCGAGATCGAAGTGGCCAATAAGAAAAAAGGAGAGATCGAAGAACGCATTCTCCTGCACATGGAGCGGATTGAACAACACCAGCAGGCTGCGCAACAAACCGGGACCCAACGAGTAGAGGCCGAGCAGCGGCTAGCGGACGAGAAGAGGCAGTTGGAGGTTCGGGCCGCTGGGTTGGCGGCTGAGCTTGAGAAGGTGACACAGGATCGCACTGGAATCGCGTCCCAGTTGGAGAAGGCCCTCCTCACCCAATACACGAAGTTGAAAGCGGCAAAGAAGGAGGTGGCGGTCGCTCCTGTGAGGAACGGTACCTGCGGTGGCTGCCAACTGCAGATCCCTCCCCAGCTGGTCGCCGAGGTCAGGCGGTCCGATCAGCTGCAGACCTGCACGTTCTGCCATCGGATCCTGTATCTTGAAGCCGAACTTCCAAGCGGCCAGCCTGTTCCTACGACTCCACTCTCAGAGACTGAGGCTGAAGCTGAAGTGCAGGAACAAGCCTAAGCCCCCTCCATCCCACTCCTGACAGCCTTCGTCGTTTTAAAATGAATCTTGGCGACGGTACGAAGGGCCTCCTCTCCGTGCTTTTTTAGGACCATCCGCGCTGCCAATTCCACGCTGTGCGACGCCCCCTTCGGAAGGGATGTGCCGACCTGCTCGGACAGTCGCTTCAGTCTCACCAAGAATTCTGCCCTGGCCAGTATCGAAGCTGCAGCGACAGCGACGTCTTCCTCCGCTTTGGGTCTCTGAATGAGGTGCACCTGTTTGCCTCGTTCCA
This sequence comes from Nitrospiraceae bacterium, assembly GCA_046759485.1. Taxonomy (GTDB): domain Bacteria; phylum Nitrospirota; class Nitrospiria; order Nitrospirales; family Nitrospiraceae; genus JBHICF01. Next base: position 28,150 of record JBHICF010000002.1, on the reverse strand, counting down.
ACAAGGCATTCGAAATATAGCGTTCATCGCCGAACTGGTCCGCGATCGCCACTTTCGCATCCACTTGCTCCAGGAGATTCTCCAGGGCACGCGCATGTCCCCAGGCAAGCAAGCGATTGAGATTACCGATCTTGGCATGCAGCTCATTGTAACGTTCCGGGCCAATCGCGACGATGCTGCACTTACAGACCTGTCGAATGTCCCTCGCGAGTTCGTGCACTCGGCCGTCAGAAATACGCTTACTATCTCGCACCTCCATCAGGCGAAGATCCCTTTCAATCTGTGGGCTTACGAAGGCAGCCGCGATGACTAAGGGGCCGAAGTAATCCCCCTTGCCAGACTCGTCAATGCCAATGCGCTCAGAATTTTGAGGGGAGGGCGGAATCGGCAAGTCGGTGCTCACGGAGCTGGTTGCGACAGTCGGGACGTACGGGAGGGGTACTCTAGCAGACGGGGTAGGAGTGGTCAATTCACTTGAAACCCAAGTGACCGCCGATTATACTGAGTCAAGCGTGTTGGAGAAGACCGGATGATTGCTCGTGGCGATGCGCCGCGAGAGGAAAGTCCGGACTCCACGGGCAGGGTGCTGGGTAACCCCCAGGCGGAGCGATCCGACACCAGCGCCACAGAAAATAAACCGCCGATGGCCTCGCGAGGAATGTGTTGACGGAGACGCGGCCTCGACTTGGCTCAGGTAAGGGTGAAACGGTGGGGTAAGAGCCCACCGCGTTTGTGGCGACACAAACGGCAAGGCAAGCGTCGCCCGGAGCAAGACCAAATAGGAGGACAACCGAGGCGCTTCCACCAATGAACGGAACGCTTCGAGTACGGCTGGCCCGGCCGCGGTCCTCGGGTAGGTCGCATGAAGCTCAGGGCAACCTGAGCTCGAGAGAAATGATCATCCCCGTTTCCGAGCGAGTCGGATGCGGGACAGAATCCGGCTTACAGGTCTTCTCCAGCGCGCCTTTTTCATCACTCGCTCCAGATCTTCCTCCGAGAACTTACCCGAGAGCTTCTCGATCCCATTGAGCAACAGGACCGGAACCCTTCTCCCATACTCCGCAGTCAACAATTCGTTGTCATCAATTTCTAAGTATTGGAAGGTAAAGGCAGCTCTTGCCTGGAGGCGACGCAGGAGCGTTAAGGCCTGATGGCATGGCTGGCAGTCGCGCCGAGAAAGGAGTGTCACAAGTAGATTGTGGTCGCTCTTGTTGGTCGACAGCTCATCCATACATAGGCCACGCCAGAGGGGAAGACGAATTGTGGGGAATTGCTCGGCGTGAGAGCACTGTACAAGATCTCTTGAGACAACAGCAACCGGGAGACAAGCGCCGAGCCAACTGTTCGGCATGGGCTGAAGATCCGATGCCCCGGGGAATCCAGTTGACTTGGTCCACATGGAATGATAGGATCACCGCTCTTTCTCTTTGTTTTTCCGTGACATTTTCGTGATCTCGGGCAAACTCGGATGAGTGCGGAGGAGATCTCCTCTGCGCTCAGGAGTAAAGGTTTTCCTGTACACGTGAGGGCGTACTTATGAAACTAACCGGCGCCGAAATTTTTCTGGAAGTTCTGAAACGTGAAGGGGTGAAGACGGTCTTCGCGTTACCTGGCGGCGTGGTCCTCAAGATCTTCGATATCCTTCATCAGCAGAAGGATGTCGAGGTGGTCTTGACTAGACATGAGCAGGGTGCTGGCCATATGGCGGAAGGGTATGCCAAGGCGACTGGAAAGCCTGGCGTGGCGCTGGTGACGTCCGGGCCTGGGATGACCAATGTGATTACGGCGCTAGCCGACGCCTACATGGATTCGGTTCCTCTTGTCTGCTTTAGCGGGCAGGTTCCCACAAGCCTCATCGGCAACGACGCGTTTCAAGAAGCCGACAACGTCGGCCTGAGCCGTCCCTGCACGAAATACAATTTCCTCGTCAAGGATGTGAACGATCTCGCTGTGACGATGAAAGAGGCGTTCTACCTTGCTATGACCGGGCGTCCGGGTCCGGTGCTCGTGGATATCCCGAAGGACGTCTCGATGAACAAGACGGACTTTAAGTATCCGGGGTCTGTGTCGATCAGGGGATACAACCCCACCTACGACGGGAATAAGTGGCAGATCAAACAAGCCGCGGAAGCCATCACGAAGGCACGGAAGCCGATCCTGTACGTTGGTGGAGGGGTGGTCTTCTCTGGGGCGTCTGAGGAGCTAGTGGAACTTGCCGAACTGGCCCAGATCCCTGTCGATATGACCCTGATGGCGCTGGGCGGGTTCCCGGGCGAGCACCCCTTATCGATGGGCATGATGGGCATGCACGGTACGTACTGGGCCAACATGGCCGTGCATTACTCGGACCTCGTGATTGCGGTGGGCGCACGCTTCGATGATCGGGTCACCGGTAAAGTGTCAGAATTTTGCCCGCACGCGAAAGTCATCCACATCGATATCGACCCCACTTCCATCCGGAAAAATGTGAACGTGGACATTCCGATCGTGGGCGACTGCAAGCGGGTCCTTCAGGAATTAAACCGTCTCCTGCGCGCGACTGTGAACGGGGAGCTGACGGCTCTGAGAAAGCCGTGGCTCGACCAAATCGAGGAGTGGAGGCGAGCGCATCCACTGGGCTATGAACAGGATCCGCAAGGGGCGATCAAGCCACAACACCTGGTCAAGCGGCTCTATGAACTGACCAAGGATCGGGATCCGATCGTCTCCACCGATGTAGGACAGCACCAGATGTGGGCTGCCCAATATTTCAAGCTCTCCAAACCTCGGCGCTGGCTGACATCAGGCGGATTGGGGACCATGGGATTCGGGTTCCCTGCTGCGCTCGGCGCACAGGCAGCTTTCCGCGACAAGCTGGTCCTGTGTATCGCGGGCGACGGAAGTGTGCAGATGAATACCCAGGAACTGGCGACGGCGGTGGTGCATAAGCTGCCCGTCAAGGTCATCGTCGTGAACAACAAGTTTCATGGCATGGTACGACAGTGGCAGGACCTGTTTTACGAGGGCCGGTACGCTTCGAGTTACTTGGACGTGTACCCGGACTTCGTCAAACTCGCGGAGGCGTACGGCGCTGTGGGGCTGCGAGCGGCCAAGGTGTCAGAGGTCGATGACGTCATTCGGGAGGCCTTGGCAGTGGATGGACCGGTGGTCATGGACGTGCCCGTGGATTCCTTCGAAAACTGTTATCCCATGATTCCAGCCGGCGGGTGCAACCACGAGATGATCTTGGCGGATCCTCCGGAGCTGAAGAAAAAGCAGGCCAGCGGTACGGCGGTCGGGTCCCAGGACGGCGATACAGTGCTCACCGCGTAACGTTTGAGGGACGGACGCTCAGATGGAACACATTGTCTCGGTCCTTGTGGAAAATAAGTCGGGCGTGTTGTCGAGGGTCGCTGGCCTCTTCAGCGGCAGAGGCTTCAATATCGAGAGCCTCTCTGTTGCGCCCACCATGGACCCCTCGATGTCCATGATGACGATTGTGACCAGCGGCGATGACCGGATTATCGAGCAGATTGTGAAGCAGCTGAACAAGCTGATCGACGTGATCAAGGTCGTCGACCTGAATGAGAGTGAGTCTGTTGACCGAGAAACGGCTCTCATCAAAGTTCATACGAAGCCAGAAGATCGACCAGAGGCACTCCGGATCACTGACATCTTTCGTGCCAATGTGATTGACTCCACTCCAACTACGTATACGATCGAAGTCACTGGTGACGCGAAGAAGATCGATGCGATTATCAATCTGCTCCAACCGCTCGGCATCAAGGAGCTGGTAAGGACGGGCCGGGTGGCGATTGCGCGTGAACCCATTCGGTCAATTCTTGCGCAGCCCAAACGGGTGGCCAAGGAATAGCCGTCCGTCCCTACGCACAGTTGACCACCATTCGCCATCGTATTAGACCTGTCATTCTGGTTTTGGGGGTTTGTTTATGAAGATGTATTACGACCAGGACATCGACCTGCAGCAGATCCGTACGAAGCGCGTGGCCGTGCTTGGATATGGGAGTCAGGGGCACGCGCATGCACTGAATTTGAAGGAGAGTGGCGTCGATGTCATCGTGGGACTCAGGGAAGGGGGTTCATGGCGAAAGGCCGAAGCAAACGGTCTGAAGGTCATGCCGACCGGGGATGCGGTGAAAGGCGCCGAAGTCGTTATGCTTCTGGCTCCGGATGAGGCACAGCCAGCCATCTACCGGAAGGATATCGCCCCCAACCTCAAGGACGGATCGTTTTTGGCGTTCGGTCACGGCTTCAATATCCACTTTGGTCAAATTGTGCCTCCGCCTTCCATCAACGTTTTCATGGTCGCGCCTAAAGGACCTGGGCACCTCGTGCGGTCCGAATACACGAAGGGCAGTGGCGTGCCGATGCTACTGGCGGTTCACCAGGATCCCAGCGGGGCGACGCACCGCGTCGGGCTCGCCTATGCTGGCGCGATTGGTGGCGGCCGAGCGGGAGTGATCGAGACAAACTTCCGTGAAGAGACTGAGACCGATTTGTTCGGTGAGCAAGTCGTGCTGTGTGGCGGACTCACGGCCCTGATCCAAGCGGGTTATGAAACACTCGTGAAGGCCGGGTATTCGCCAGAGATGGCTTATTTTGAATGCCTGCACGAGGTTAAACTGATTGTGGATCTCATCTACGAGGGCGGCATTGCGAATATGCGCTACTCCATCAGCACGACGGCCAAATTCGGTGATGTGACGAGGGGGCCTCGTATCATCACCGAAGAGACCAAGCAGGAAATGCGCAGGATCTTGGATGAGATTCAAAGCGGGCGGTTTGCGAGGGAATGGGTGCTAGAGAACCAAGCCAACCGGCCTGTCTATAACGCCTTACTCGCGAAAGGTGAGTCTCATCCGATTGAGGAGGTCGGCGCTCGACTTCGCGCGATGATGCCATGGCTGAAAAAGGGCAAGTTGGTAGACAAGAGCAAGAACTAGGGGCACAATGGCCCCTGGTGGCCGCTGGAGGAGAATCGTAGAGAATGGCTGACCGGGCGACCGGCATTCCGATTGTCAGAGAAGGAGTTCCCTTCGTCGTCACAGCCGTGGCAGCGGCGTTGGTTACCTGGGGTCTCGGTTGGCCGGTGGTCGCGGGTATTTTCGGTGCCGTGGCCCTGTACATAGCCTGGTTTTTCCGCAATCCCCATCGTCAGGCTCCGCACTCGGAGAACCTGGTTGTTGCACCGGGCGATGGACGGGTCCTTGCCATCGACGAAGAGTATGAGCCGAGGTTTCTTAAAAAACGGGGTATCCGCATTAGCATTTTCCTCAACGTCTTGAACGTGCATGTGAACCGGATTCCCTGCGCCGGCACAATTGTGGATGTCGTCTACCAGCCAGGACAATTTTGGGCCGCCAACCATCCCGAAGCGACGGTACGAAATGAGCAAAACGCGCTGATGATCCGGGCACGAGAGGGTGCAAAGGTGCTCTGTGTGCAGGTCGCTGGGCTGATCGCTCGCCGGATTGTGTGCTGGGCGGTGCCTGGTGAGACCGTCGCGTGTGGCGAACGATTTGGGTTGATCCGGTTTGGATCTCGAATGGATATGTATCTGCCGCTCGACACCAGGCTCCACACAGCCGTCGGAGACTGCGTGAAGGGAGGCGAAACGATCTTGGGTGAGTTGTCATGCGTGGAGTGACAGTGAAAGAAGGCAAACGGCGAAGGGGTGTCTATCTCATCCCCAATCTCCTGACGACCGGGAATTTGTTCTGCGGACTCTTCTCGATTCTGGCCGTCTTCAATGCCAATTACGTCGCAGCTGCGATTGCGATTCTCGTCGCGCTGATTTTCGACATGCTCGACGGAAAATCGGCACGCTTGATGAACAGTACGAGCCAATTTGGGGTCGAGTATGATTCGCTAGCTGACCTCGTCTCGTTTGGAGTCGCTCCTGGCTTACTCATCTACTCTTGGGCACTGAGTGCGCATGGCATGCTGGGATCGGCCGTGATGTTCGCCTTTGTAGCTTGTGGCGCCCTTCGACTAGCCCGCTACAATGTGATGACGACCACCATCGAAAGCAAGCACTTCACGGGGCTGCCAATCCCCGCTGCGGCAAGCGTGATTGCGACGATGGTGCTCTTTGATCATCATATTGTGCGTATGGGCGCGGAACTCAAACCTCTCCTGATCCTGATCATGACACTGGTGCTGGCATTCTTGATGGTCAGCACGATAAAATATCGGAGTTTCAAGGATCTGAAGTTTCGTGACGGGCATCACTTCAATTATCTCGTCTGGGCGATCCTGACGCTGATGTTGGTGATTGCCTGGCCGCAGCTGATGCTGTTCGTGGTTTCAGCATGCTATGCTGCGTCAGGGGTGGTTGGAAAGGGGATCAGCCTCCTTGCAAGGGCGTTCGGCAGGAGGGCGGATCCGGGTGTTGAACCTGACCAGCCCGTTGTGGAGAGCAAAGAGTAAAGCGGCGAAGAAGAGGAGTAGTAAGCGACCTTGGCGGAACAGAGAGAGCTGGTGGCGTCCGGCACGTCTCCTTGTCGGACATGGTGCAAACCAGCCTGCTAGTCGCTGAACTCGCCTCGGAGCCGGGCCTGTGAACCAGTCGAGTGGTAATGGGCCCCGCCTGACCCTCGAGATGGGTCAAAATGAGGGTGGCTGGGTTGTGAGGCGGTACCGGCCACTAAATCAGGGTGGTACCACGGAGTGCGATGAGCCTTCGTCCCTGGTCGGGAGGAAGGCTTTTTTATTTGGGGGTGGTACGATGTCGCGGATGATCCGAATATTTGACACCACCTTGCGCGACGGGGAGCAATCTCCTGGCGCGAGTATGAACATTGAAGAGAAGTTGATGATCGCGAAGCAGCTCGCCCGGCTCGAGGTAGACATCATCGAAGCCGGGTTTGCCTATAGCTCGCCTGGCGATTTCGAGGCCGTGAGGCGGATTGCACATGAGGTCGAAGGGCCAACCATCTGCAGTCTGGCGCGAGCCCGTCCAGAGGATATCGACCGGGCCTGGGAGGCATTGAAAGGCGCTCCGAAGGTCCGTATCCACACCTTTCTCTCGACCTCGGACATCCATCTCAAGCATCAGTTCCGGATGAGCCGCGAAGAGGCGCTCAAGCGCGCGGTCGACATGGTCCAGCGTGCCCGAGGATATGTCGAAGATGTGGAATTCTCACCGATGGACGCGAGCCGCTCAGACGCCAACTACTTGTACGAAGTGCTGGAAGCGGTCATCGAGGCGGGCGCCGGTACAATCAATATCCCCGACACGGTGGGCTACGCGACGGTTGGAGAGTTTGGGTCCCTCATCCGCGGGATCCGAGAGCAAGTGCGGAATAGCGGACAAGCTGTGATCTCGGTCCACTGTCATAATGATCTCGGCTTGGCGGTGGCGAATTCTCTTGCGGCTGTCATAGAGGGGGCCGGGCAGGTGGAATGTACTATTAACGGCATCGGGGAACGGGCCGGCAATGCATCCATGGAGGAAATCGTCATGGGACTGCGGGTCCGAAAGGATCTCTATCACGCCGATACGCAGATTCGCACGGAGGAGCTGTCGAAGGCCAGTCGCCTCGTCAGCAAGATCACGGGCATGGTGGTGCAACCGAACAAAGCCATCGTCGGAGCCAATGCGTTCGCTCATACGTCGGGCATCCATCAGGACGGTCTCCTGAAGGAGAAGAGTACCTACGAGATTATGCGTCCCGAGACGGTTGGTCTGTCCCAAAGCCAGATGGTCATGGGGAAGCTGTCTGGACGCCATGCTTTCCGTCAGCGGCTCGAGGAACTCGGATACAAGGTCTCAGAGGAGGAGCTCAATCACGCGTTTGATCGGTTCAAGCGCATCGCGGATCAGAAGAAAGAAGTCTACGAAGAAGATCTGGAAGTGATCATTTCCGAGGAAGTCGCCAAGATCGAGGAGCGGATCAGTCTGAAAAACTTACAAGTCGAGAGCGGGATCGGACGGGTGCCGACCGCCACCGTCGAGTTGGAAATAGATGGCCGGATGGTCAAACAGACGGGGACGGGCGACGGACCGGTTGACGCCGCCTATCGGACGATCGCCGCAATCACGCAGACGAAGAGCCGTCTGTTGAGCTACGCGGTCAAGGCGCTTACCGGAGGAACCGATGCCCAAGGCGAAGTCTCCGTGCGCATCGACGAGGACGGTATTGCTGTGACCGGCCATGGCGCCGATACGGATATCATTGTTGCCTCGGCTCGTGCCTACCTCAATGCGCTCAATAAGTTGGCCTTTCGAACCTCAAAACAGGCGGATCCGTCACAGAAGATCGGCTTGATTTGAGCTGAGAGCCGAGGGTACAGTGACCAAGCGGCCGGTATTATCCGTCCGAGGCCGCGAGGATACCTGTCGGCTGATCATGCGAAGGCTCCTGCGGACCATGCTCGTCTACGATTCATGGAGATCACGCGGCTCCAAGAGTGCCGAGAGTTTCTCGCGGGTGACCACACGATCCTGCGTGAGCTGATCCGTCCTGATCCGGTGGGGATCAAGATTCGGTATAGCCTCGCTCATGGGCGGTTGGATACCGGAAAGCGTTCGAAGCGTCACAGGCTCGCCTCGACAGAGGTGTATTATTTCATCGCCGGCCACGGGTTGTTCACGATTGGCGAGGAATCATCGCCAGTGGAACCTGGCGTTGTGGTCTACGTGCCGCCCGGCGCTGTCCAGACTTTAGAAAATACGGGCACAGAGACGATGGAGTTCCTATGCCTGGTCGATCCGGCATGGAGACCAGAAGACGAGGAGGTTCTGGAGTCAGGAGGGTAGACCGTTGAAAGCGACTGTGGCCGTGTTGCCCGGAGACGGGGTCGGAAGAGAGATCGTCCCTGAGGCGGTGAAGATTTTGAAGGAAGTGGGGACCCGATTTGGGCATACCTTCGAGTGCATCGAGGGCGATATCGGTGGGTATGCAATTGACAAGGTAGGCGTGCCGCTTCCGCCAGAGACCCTGGCGCTCGCGAAACGGGCTGACGCGGTTCTGCTCGGAGCCGTAGGCGGGCCCAAATGGGAGGGCCTTGAATACGGGCTGCGGCCGGAGCGTGCGCTCCTTGGCTTGCGCGAGCACCTGGGATTGTTCGCCAACCTGAGGCCAGCCAAGTTGTATCCCATGCTCGCGGAGGCTTCCACGCTCAGGCGGGAGGTCGTCGAGGGCATTGACCTCATGGTGGTGCGGGAGTTGACCGGAGGGATCTATTTCGGCAAACCAAAGGGTATCGAACAGACCCCTGATGGAGAAAGAGGTGTCAATACTGAGGTCTACACGACTGGAGAAATTCGCCGAATCGCAATGGTCGCATTTGAGATCGCGCGGAAGCGGAGGCGACGAGTGACCTCGGTGGACAAGGCCAATGTTCTCGAATCTTCAGAACTGTGGCGACGTATCGTCACGGAGATTCATGCCAATTACCCAGACGTCGAATTGAATCACATGTATGTAGACAACTGTGCAATGCAGCTCATCAGAAACCCGAAGCAATTCGATGTCGTCGTCACCACAAACATGTTCGGCGATATTCTGAGTGATGAGGCAGCCATGCTGACCGGCTCGATTGGGATGCTCCCGTCAGCGAGCCTGGGCGCACACGCCGGGCTGTATGAACCGATTCACGGGAGCGCGCCGGACATTGCTGGGCAAAACAAGGCCAATCCCATTGCGACCATCTCATCGGTGGCGATGATGTTTGAGCACACATTCCATCTGGACAAGGAGTCTGAAGCCATTGAGCAGGCGGTGCGCCGCACGCTTGACCAGGGGTACCGGACCAAAGACCTCCAGAGCCCTGGCACCAAGTTAGTTGGTACGCGAGAGATGGGGGACGTGATCCTCGAGAGCCTCAGGCAAGGGTAACGCGTCAGAGGGCAGCCATGTTGGTGCACGAGAAACCCGGTACGATCAGCACGATAGCCGGAAATGGCGAGCCAGCTCATGCTGGCGATGGTGGGCCCGCGATGTTGGCCTCGCTGAACGAACCCAAGACCGTAGCGGTGGGTGACCCCGATACTCTGTTCATCGCAGACTCAGAAAACCATGTTATTCGAAGGATCGCCCTCAGCACCGGGATTATCAGAACGGTCGCGGGAGTGCCCGGAGTCCCAGCGGGGGTTGAGGCCCAAGAGCCTCCTCGTGGAATCAGCGCCAGCGATCTTCGCGACGAGGATCCCCTCGGTGACCTAGAACATGAGGCGCAAGGAAAGTTTGCCCAACTGGCTGACATCAGCGGCACAGTACGATTTGTCGTGGGGTCGATACCCGGCGCGGGCCGGTTCCATGGAGATGGTGGCCTAGCCGCACAGGCGCACTTGAATTTTCCCTCGGCGATCGCGGTGGGTCCACGCGGTCACCTTTATATTGCGGATACCATGAATCACCGGATCCGGAAGGTGGATGTTGAGACCGGTCTCATCGAGACGATCGCGGGCACAGGGCAGCACCGCTTCTCTGGTGATGGCGGCCCTGCTGTCTCCGCCGCTCTCAACGAGCCTACGGCTCTCGCTCTCGATGGGAGAGGACGCTTGTACATCGCCGACCAGAGTAACAACCGCGTCCGGAGGGTGGATCTACACAGCGGACTCATCTCGACGGTCGCTGGAAACGGCGAAGCCGCGTACACCGGGGATGATGTGCCAGCTTCCCAAGCTGGCTTGGCTGGACCGAGCGGCCTGGCCTTGGGACCGGATGACACGCTCTACATCGCTGATACCTTCAATGGCCGAATTCGTGGGGTCGACTTGACCACAGGCCTGATCAGTACGGTTGCAGGGGACGGAGCGGAATATCGATATCAGGGCGACGCCGATGAACAATCGACGGCCTTGGCACGTCCTTATGGCATTGCTGTGAATCGAGATGGTGATATCTTCATCACCGACTCTGACAACCACCTGATCAGAAAATGGGACAGAAAGAAGAAAGTCATTCTTCTCGTGGCCGGGAATGGCACTGCCCAGTTTGAAGGAGATGGTGGCCAACCACAAGCCAGTAGCTTAAACTACCCTTTCGGGGTCGCTGTGGACGAAAGAGGGGATATATACGTGGCGGACACCTTCAACCATCGGATCCGCAAGATCGTGATGTAACGTGCCATGCTGAAAAAGAAACCTGCATATATCGTGGCCGTCGTAGGGGCGACAGGTGCGGTCGGAGCCCAGATGGTCGAGGTGCTGGAGGAGCGCAAGTTCCCGGTACAGACCCTCTGCCCTCTCGCGTCTTCCCGTTCGGCAGGCGGAACGGTCTCCTTCCGAGGTGAAGAATTGCCCGTGCGAGTCCTGAATAAGGATTCATTTGCCGGCATGGACTTGGCGCTTTTTTCCGCCGGGAGCGATGTGAGTAAAGAGTCTGCACCTATTGCGGTCCAGGCCGGTGCCGTGGTGATCGATAATAGCGCGGCATGGCGTATGGACGCTAACGTACCGCTGGTGGTACCGGAAGTGAACTCCAATGACACGTTGCAGCACCGGGGGATCATCGCCAACCCCAATTGTTCCACCATTCAAATGGTGACAGCGCTCAAACCACTTCATGATCAGGTCCGCATCAAGCGGATCGTGGTCACGACTTTTCAATCGGTGTCGGGAACGGGCAAAGAGGCCATGGACGAACTGCTGGATGAGACGAGGGATCTCCTCAGTTTCAAATCTCCGCAGCCTAAAGTGTATCCGCATCAGATTGCCTTCAACTGCCTGCCGCACATTGATGATTTCCTTCCCTCCGGCTACACGAAAGAAGAGGAGAAGCTGCTGCAAGAGACCAGGAAAATCATGGGAGACGATTCCATTCGATTGACCGCCACGACCGTCCGGGTGCCCGTCTACATCGGTCATGCGGAGTCGGTCAATATCGAGACCGAGCGAGCCCTCACCGCAAACGAGGCCCGGGCAATCCTTGCCACGGCCCCTGGCGTGGTGGTGTATGACGATCCCCGGCATGGGCTTTACCCCATGCCACTGGATGTCGCCGGTAAGGACGAAGTGTATGTTGGCCGGATCCGAGAAGACGAGTCCATCCCCAACGGGCTGAACCTGTGGATTGTGGCAGATAATCTCAGGAAGGGCGCTGCGCTGAACGCGGTCCAGATCGCGGAGCTCCTCGTGAGGTAAGACATGCCGGGCTGGGGCGGCATAGGGAAAACCTTGATCATCGTGGGAGTCGTGTTCATTGCCCTCGGTGTGGTCTTCTCGCTGCTTCAGAGAGTAAATGGACCAGGGAGTGGGCTGGGGTGGCTGGGGAGATTGCCGGGTGATATCCTTATCAAGAGGGAGAATTTCAGCTTCTATTTTCCACTCACGACCAGCATCATTCTCAGTGTCGTGTTGAGCTTCGTGTTCTACCTTCTCATGAGGCGCTAATCCACATGCGACCCATGCTTCTCATCTGCACGCTGGCGGTCACACTTCTCATGCCCTCGCCTGGCCAGGCCGCCGAATTTGTCCGCGTCCTCATCTGGGAAGATGCCCAACGACTGGATGCCTCTGCCAAGGAGGGTGCACTGATCCAGTTCCCGAACGGCGCCCAGCATCTGTATGAAGGTGTGATTCAGATCCGGCTAGACGACCGTACGCTTGTGTTGAATGGAAAGCCTGTTGCGGTTGATTGGCTCATGCTCCGAGCACGTGGCGGAGACTTGACCGTCAGAAGCCGCGGGGGATCGCGACAGGGAATGGCACACGCATGGCGGAACCTCGTGCTTGGGGGATTCCTCTACGTCACCGTGCGGGATGGGAACTTGGTCGTGGTCAATGACATCGAACTGGAGGAATACGTCTTCGGGGTTGTGCCTTCTGAGATGAATGCGGACTGGCATGTCGAAGCCCTCAAGGTGCAAGCGGTGACGGCCCGTACCTACGCCTTGTACCGCCGCATGACGAACGGAGCCCACGATTACGACCTGGTGGCGACGACCAAGGACCAGGTCTACCGCGGTCGCTATGGCGTCAACGGGCGAGTTCGGGAGGCGGTGCGGTCGACGCGGGGACTTGTCCTGACGTACCAGAACGCTCCGATCCTTGCTGCCTACTCCTCGACAGCGGCCGGCCCCACCGAGGATGCCCGAAATGTCTGGTCGAAGGCGCTTCCCTACCTCGAGGGAGTCGAATGTCCTTTCGACAGCAACTCGCCCCACTATCAGTGGACTGCCTCCTTCAGGATCCAGGACCTTGAAGTGAGTCTACGAGAACAGGGAGTCGCCGTCGGCACCATAGCGAGCGTGACACCGTTCGCATACAGCCGTGCAGGCCGCGTGACCAAGGTCCGCATCCTCCATTCGAACGGGGAGCTCATTCTCCGTGGTGAGGACCTGCGTCGAACTGTAGGTTACAAGGTGATTCGAAGCACACTGTTTGAAGTTGAGTCGGTCGGTCGAGAGGTGGTGCTGTCCGGGCGGGGGTATGGCCACGCTGTGGGACTCTGTCAGTGGGGAGCCAAGGAACTCGCCACGTTAGGCTATTCGTATAGCGCCATCTTGGCCTATTATTACCCTGAGACTACCCTCCGAGACCTCCGTAAGGTGAGGCTCTCCGCTCCACACATTCCCTGATGCTGCTCACTGATTTTGATTTTCCATTCGACGCGACGCTGATTGCTGATCGTCCCGTCCAGCCGCGTCACGACGCCCGCCTGCTTGTCATGGCTCGAGGTGGAGGAGCTTGTCAACATCGCCGCGTGTCAGATTTACCGTCCCTCCTGGAGCCAGGTGACGTACTGGTCGTGAATAACACGAAAGTAGCAGCTGCGCGGTTGTCCGGTCGGAAACGGCCCGGCGGTGGGAGGGTCGAGATGGTGCTGGTGAGGGACCTCGGCGGCGATGTCTGGGAGGTCTTACTGAAGGGCCATACCAAACCAGGGCAGGTGATCGACCTGGGGTCCGACGCTACGGCGACGATTGTTCAACAGAATGCCTCGTCGACAACCGTCAAGCTGACAAGTGCCGCGTCGATAGCGACTCTCCTCAAGGACATCGGGCAGATGCCCTTGCCACCGTACATCAAGCGGGCACCGACCGCCGAGGATCGGACCTGGTACCAGACGATCTTTGCAACAGTTGAAGGGGCTATCGCCGCGCCAACTGCGAGCTTGCATTTCACCGATGACCTCGTCGCTCAGCTTCGGCAGAGGGGGATCACGATGGTGACCATTACACTCCACGTGGGGCCGGCCACCTTCCAGCCTGTCCGGGTGACGACGATCGAAGCTCATCGGATGGGGGCCGAACAAATCGAGATTTCCGAAGAGACGGCCGAAGCGGTCACGCGTGCCAAAAAAGAACGCCGGCGTGTGGTGGGTATTGGCACCACCGTCGCTCGCGCCCTCGAGTCCGCAGCCTCTCCCGACGGGACTGTCCGCTCGATGACAGGACACACCACCCTCTTCATTGTTCCGGGCTACAGGTTTCGAATCGTGGATGCGATGATGACGAATTTTCACCTACCCCGAACCACGCTCTTGATGTTAGTGTCTGCGTTTGTGGGGCTGGAGAATCTGCGAGATGCGTACCGGTTGGCGGTCAAAGAGGGGTATAGGTTTTACAGTTACGGAGACGCGATGCTGATCTTGTAGAAACACGACCCTCGCCAGGGTACCAGGTCGAGGGAGTAGAATGGCTATATCACAGAAATTCCCGGTGGATCACAACAGGGACCTGTCCCTTCAACGCTTCCTTGTATGCGTAAATGGCACGTTGTTGCTTCTGAAACAAGATGTCCTGCAGGATCCTGCCATAAGCGGAAGCCTCAGCGTCGGACTCGGCTTTCGATTGCCGGGCCTTGAGGGCGTTCGCTTCTTCGACCTCGGATGGTGTGAGCGCGACTGACTCGCTGATGATGGCCCTCGCCTTTTCGCCAAGCAACTCAGCGGTGAGTTGGGACTCAAACAGGGCAGGGTTCAGGCGATTCGCAGCCAGCAGGCGACGGTAGAGGTCTGGATCGAAGCGGCCATTGCGTTGGAAATCCTCCCTGGCCATGATCCGAGAGCGCAGTTCGTCGGGCGGGACAGTCAGCCCCATGTCCTCCGCCGCCAGCATCCAGAGTTTTCCGTCAACCAGCCCATCGATGACCAGTTGCCGAACAGTCTGATCATCGTATGTCCCTGGCAACTGCTCCTTGTAATAGCGGTAGACGTTTTGGTACGTGCGCCGATACTCGGCGCGCGAGACCGTCAGCTTGCCCACGGAAGCTACATCATCCGACCCCTGATCAGTGAACCCCCACCATCCCATGGTAATCACAAATGCGATGGCGATGGCACCGACGAGGGTTTTCAAGAGCCAGGGATACTTGCGTGCACCTTCCCGCATCAATTTGATCATGTCGCTCCTCCGTAGGCCCTACGCAGACGATCACCAAAATTCTACTGGTCGGCGCGATCAAAAGCAAGCAAGGACCGACGTGAGGGAGCACCGTCGATACGGGATCGCAGTGGCATGGGGAAGACACCATTCGGACGGCGCACATGTCCATCAAATTCCGTACGCCATGAGTGAAGGTTGAAGTGAACATCAATATGGGTCGTGACAAGATTCCGATTCTTGGCGGAGCATCGACTTCCGGCCTCGAGAGGCTCCCGTCGCCGGGCGGTTGCCGAGTGAGCAGTTTTCCATGTAAGTTTGTGATACCTCAACAAATTTGCTATACTCACCTCCTACGTCCAAGGAGGTGACTTGGCCGAGGAGGAACTGGGAGTAAGCCCTCTCATCGAGGGAGTGTATCCCAAAGCGCATGTCCTCAATCGGTTCATCGCGAAATTCGTCGATGTCATCATTGTGGCCGCTGTGAGTCGCCTTGTCTCACCGGTTGGATGGGTGGCCGCGTTAGTGTATGTGCTGATCGCCGACGGGTTTTCAGGCGGTCGCAGTATCGGAAAGCGCTTGATAGGCCTGCAGACAGTGATCCCACGCACGCGAGAAGTCTCGCACTTTCGAGAATCCATCATCCGGAACCTCCCGTTGGCTATCGCGTATCTCTTCTTCCCGATTCCGGTGCTCGGTTGGGTGATCGCGATCGCAATCGTGGCGGTTGAGGCGTTGCTGATTCTTGGAAACGATCAAGGGCTGCGGCTTGGAGACGAACTTGCAAAGACACAGGTGTTAGACGCTGGCCAGATGGATCTGGCGGAGTGAAGAGGAATTGGGTGATGCAACTGGGCCTAGCGCTGTCGTCGGTCTCGGCTAAAGGAGGGTGAACCCGTGGGATTGGGGGGGGATGTCTTAGGGTTGATCTCGAATGACCTCGCAATCGATCTAGGGACAGCGACGACCTTGGTATATGTCCGAGGGAAAGGTATTGTCCTGAATGAGCCTTCAGTGGTGGCGGTCGAAAAAAGAAGCGAGGTGGTGCGCGCGGTCGGCACAGAGGCGAAGAAGATGCTGGGGCGGACTCCCGGTCACATTACGGCTGTCCGGCCCATGAAGGAGGGGGTCATTGCCGACTTCGAGATGGCCGAACGCATGCTCAAGTACTTCATTGATAAGGTGCACAACCGAAGTGTGTTTGTGCGGCCTCGCATTATCATCGGAGTCCCCTCGAGAATCACCCAAGTGGAACAACGAGCCGTGAAAGACTCGGCGGAACTGGCGGGTGCGCGTGAGGTGCATCTAATAGAAGAGCCCGTGGCTGCGGCAATCGGAGCTGGTCTTCCGATCACCGAGCCTTCCGGCAATATGGTTGTGGACGTAGGCGGCGGGACCACCGACATCGCGGTGATCTCCCTGGGTGGAATTGTCTACAGCGAATCCGTCAAAGTGGCTGGCGATCGGATGGACGATGCGATCATGAACTACGTCAAGAAGAAGTATAACCTCTTGATCGGAGAACACATGGCTGAGCGTGTGAAGCTCGAAACTGGCTCTGCCTATCCGTTCGAGGGCAAGAAGACCATGATGATTAAAGGGCGGGATCTGATCTCGGGTATCCCTCGGACTCTCGTCGTGGATGATGCCGAGATCAGGGAAGCGCTGCAGGAGCCCATAGGGACCATTGTGAATGCGATTAAGGTGGCCTTGGAGAACACCCCCCCTGAGCTGGCTGGCGATATCATTGATCGAGGGATTGTGTTAACCGGAGGCGGGTCGTTGCTAAAGGGAATGGACACTCGACTCCGAGAGGAGACGAATCTGCCAATCATTACCGTCGATGACCCTTTGACCTCGGTGGTTCTAGGGGTCGGTAAACTCCTTGACGAACTCGATCTCCTGAGCAAGGTCACCGTCAAAGCGCAGGCCAGAAGCTCCCGCTAGCGATCCCATCCCGTACGCGGATGGCCATGCTTCCTTCCATATCCGGTGCCAGGCGGGTCAAGATAGTCCTGCTGGCACTGCTGTGCTCCATCGTCCTGGTACTCCCCGCACAGAGCCGGCAGCTTCTGCAGCAGGTCGGGATCCCGCTTGCAGATGTGGTGGCCGTCCCCCTCCGGGCCTTGACCGCTCTCGAAGGCAGCATCCAAAAGGTGTGGAATAAGTACGTGGCGCTTCAGGACGTCTATGAGGAGAACCGTCGATTGCAGGAGCAAATCGAGATCTTGCGTAATCAGAATCATGAGTTGCGAGAGCTTGCGTTCATGAGTCATCAGTTGTCCGCGTTGCTCGAATTTAAGGGACGCTTGAGTTCCGAGACCGTTGCCGCGCAAGTCATCGGACTGGATTCGACGAATTGGTATCGTGGCGTTGTACTGAACAAGGGGCAGCAGGATGGCATCCGGGCCGAGATGGGGGTCCTCACACTCTCCGGAGTCGTGGGGCGAGTGGTCAAAGCAACCAAATACTCGTCGGTGGTGTTGCTGGTCAACGATCCGAATAACGCCGTGCCAGGGTTAATCCAGCGGACGAGAGACCAAGGCATCGTGCTGGGAACGATTGGCGGACGGGCACGAATGCGGTACATCCCATTACTCTCAACTGTCCAGCTCGGGGATGTCGTGGCTACATCGGGCCTGACGGGCGCGTTTCCGAAGGGGATCCCGATCGGTACAATCTCTCGAATCGAGAAGGAAGATGATGACCTCTTCCTATCGGCTGAGATCGTCCCGCAAGTGGATTTCACGAAACTTGAGGAAGTCCTGGTCATTACCGCTCTTCCCACCACTGCGGAGGAAACATCCGAAGAGTTTGACGGAGCGACTCCGTGAAGCAAGCGCTCTTCGCAGGGCTGGTGTTGGGTTTGGTCCCGATTCAGTCGACAGTGCTTCAGCACGCAAGCATCGGTGGAATTCGTCCCGACCTATGCCTCATTGCGGTGTGTCTGGTCGGATTCTTGACCGGTGAGCTCAGCGGTATGATGCTTGGCTTGGCACTGGGCTTTGTCCAGGAGCTCTTCTCTGCTGGAGAATTATGGTTGAGTATGGTTACGAAAGGTATGGTCGGTTTCCTCGCGGGGGTCGTCAGCCGATACCTGGCCAACGCAACCTATGCAGCTGTATTCGCGACGATGATGGGAATGTCATTGTATTCGGGCCTTGTCTTCCTCGTTGCAGAGCGAGGGAGCGCAGGCTGGCTGGAGATGTTCTCCACCGTTCGCTTCATCGTATTACCCCAAGCTGCGTTTGACGCGGCACTGGGTGTCGGCGTGTATTGGTTGGTGGCGGATCGTGTCCGGAGGAGTCAAATCAAGCTATCAAGTCCGTACCCTCTGGGAGAATAGCCGAGAGGGGCTCGAGGTAGGCTGAGGCGGGTGCAAGAGGGATCGTGAGTATGATGGATCTAGATACGCAGTACGATGAGCTTCCAGAACTACATCGGAGGCTTACCATCCTCAAGATTGCGACCCTGTTGATCATGGCCTTGTTGGTGGCCCGACTGTGGTATCTCCAGATTTACGAGGGTCACTACTATCGCGATCAGTCCGTGAATAATCGGACTCGATCGGTCATTCTGGAACCGGCGCGAGGACTGATCTATGATCGGAACGGTGTGTTATTGGCCAACAATGTCCCGAGCTTCGGATTGTATGTGACGCTTGAGGATGTGAAAGGTCGCGAAGAGGTCATCCAACGGTTGGTCGGGCTCATCGGGCTTGATGAGGCGCTTCTTCGAAAGAAATTGTCCTCCCCTGGTAGCAATTTGATGCCGAGACGGGTAAAGGAAGGACTCACGCTTCGTGAAGCCGCACTGATTGAATTTCATCGACCAGATCTTCCTGGCGTCAGGGTTCAAGCGGTCTCACAGCGTAACTATCTTGCCGGCAAGACCGCTGCGCACCTGCTCGGCTACGTTGGCGAGGTCTCTGCCAGCCAACTCGAGAGACCGGAGTACGCCGACCTGCATCAGGGTAGTATTGTGGGCCAAGACGGCGTCGAGCGGGCATATGACCGCGTCCTGAGGGGACAGGCAGGGGAGAAGATGATCGAAATGGACGCGATGGGCCATGAAGAACGGACGATCTCAACGGAGAAGCCTGTCGCCGGCGATGATCTCTACCTCACGATTGATCTCCGTCTCCAGCAGCTCGCGGAGCAGTTGCTCGGCGAGGAAGCCGGCGCGATCGTCGCGATCGATCCGACGAATGGCGAGACCTTGGCTCTGGCGAGCCGGCCCGCGTTTGACCCGAATGTCCTCTCACGAGAACTCACCCCGGAGCAGTGGGAGGAGATTGTCCAGGACAGTGGGCATCCGCTCACGAATCGAGCGACTCAAGGGCTCTACCCACCTGGGTCTACCTTTAAGATCATCATGGCGGCCGCAGCCCTGGAGACTGGCACCGTGAGCGATACGACCGAAATCCTCTGCAAGGGCGGCTACCACTTCGGCCGCCGGTTCTACCGCGACTGGAAAGCGGGCGGACACGGCCATGTCGACGTGAGGATCGCGCTGATCGATTCCTGTGACGTGTTCTTTTATACGGTTGGACAACGCATGGGAATTGATACGATCGCGGCCTATTCCAAGCGATTTGGATTGGGGAGCGTCACGGGGGTGGGGTTACCCACAGAGCACGAGGGCATTGTGCCATCCACGACTTGGAAGCTCAAGTTTCGGAATGAGCCATGGATTGCAGGCGAGACGATCTCGGCCTCCATCGGGCAAGGCTATGTGACAGTCACTCCGATCCAGATGGCGCAAGTCGTCGCTGGGGTCGCCAATGATGGAGTGGCGTATCGCCCCCGCCTTGTCAAAGGAATCATGGCGCGTGGCTCTGGCCAATTGCAGGAACTCTCATCAGTTCCTCGATGGGAATTAAATCTCAATCCGGAGACGCTCAAACTGATCAAGGCCTCGCTGGTCCGGGTTGTAAAGGAAGGCACGGGTGTCCGAGCCAACTCGTCTCTGGTACTCATCGCAGGGAAGACTGGAACGGCACAAACTGCTGCATTCCAGGAAGGTCCGGAAGAGGACATTCCAAAGAAACTCCGCGATCATGCCTGGTTCGTATCCTACGCACCGGCTGAGTCTCCTGAGATTGCCGTTGCTGTGCTAGTGGAGCATATGGGGCATGGTGGATCAGCGGCCGCACCGTTGGCTCGACAACTTATTGAGAGATATATGAGGCTCAAGCAAGAAGACGGGCCGGCGCCCGTGGGGGGTTCGCCTCGGTCACCGATGACAGCCTGGGCAACACGGGGTGGCTTGTGATTGACCGTGTGATGGAAGGCCGAACGTTCGACACGTTCGACTGGCGTTTCGTCGCGGTGGTCATCGCTATCATTATGTTGGGCGTCATGTCCATTTACAGCGTATCCTACTCGCGGCCGACATCAGGGATGCCCTTGTACCTCAGACAGCTGCTGTGGGTTCTGATTGGCGGCGCAGCGTTTCTTGCAATGCTGTCGCTGGATTATCATGAGATCGCACGATACGCCTACGTCATCTATGCGCTGCTCCTCGTGTTGCTGGTTGTAGTGCTGATCGCTGGGAAAACCAGTCGCGGCGCCCAACGATGGATCCCTATCGGGCCATTTGCCATCCAGCCCTCTGAATTTGCAAAATTAGCACTGATCATCGCACTCGCGAGCTACTATTCAAGAGTTCCGCGCCGTGGATGGATCCAGCGCGTGGTGCTGCCAGGGCTCATCATGCTGCCCGGGCTCCTGCTTATCCTCCAGCAGCCTGATCTTGGTAGCGGGTTGAGCTATCTGTCCATTTATGTTGTCATGCTGCTCGTAGTGGGGGTGCGCTCCAAAGCCATAGGGTTCCTCCTGCTCTGTGCAGTGATGCTGTTCCCTTTCGCTTGGGAAGTCATGTGGGGATCGCTGCATGACTACCAGCGTGAGCGAATTGTGAGCTTTGTCAACCCTGCCCATGATACGAGTGGCCAGGGTTACCAGGCATTGCAATCCCGCATCGCAATAGGCTCGGGCGAATTGCTTGGAAAGGGCCTCTACGGGGGCACCCAAAATCAACTCAAGTTCTTGCCAGAAGGACACACCGACTTTGTCTTCGCGGTGTTTGCAGAGGAATGGGGATTTTTAGGATCATTGGTCCTGATCGCGTTGTTTCTCGGGCTGGCGATGCTCTCGATCGAAATCGCCATAAAGGCCAAGGACACTCTTGGAGCATTGATCGCGGCCGGTGTGATCGCCATGTTCGGTTTCTGCGCCGTGGTCAACATCGGGATGACGGCTGGGCTGTTCCCGATCGTTGGCATTCCATTGCCGTTGATGAGTTATGGGGGAAGCTCAATTGTCGCAACAATGGCCGCGTTGGGGCTCTTGTTGAATATCAAACGGCGACGGCTGACGCTATTTTATTAAGCCGGCGCGTCTCGATCCTCGAGCCTCATGAGGCTCGAGCGCGTGCCGGCATGAGTGAGTTATAGGAAGGGAAGTATTTACACAACCAAAACTGCGGCTGGCAAAGTTGTCGGCTCGGTCTGTCCTCGGCTGAGGAGACTGTGCGCTACGCAGAGTCGATCTCCGTTGCATGCACCGACTCGGTGACCGTGGCCGCAAGGAGTTTATAATGGGTTCAGAAATTGCGATTAATGTAAGGCGGGAAGAAACCCGAGTCGCCGTATTAGAGAACCGTGTTGTCACGGAGCTGTATGTAGATCGCGCCAAGCAGAAGGACTTTGTCGGCAATATCTACAATGGCAAAGTGGCCAAGGTTTTGCCAGGGATGCAAGCGGCGTTCGTTGATATTGGGCTAGAGAAGGCTGCATTCATGCATGTGTCGGATCTGAGCACTGACGCAGAACCGGGTGATACGCTCATGGATGCGGACGAGGATGACAAGGGACCGGAGCTGCCGAGGCCGCGCCGTCAGTCGCTCCGACCTATCGAGCAGCTGCTTCAGCAGGGCCAGGAGCTCATGGTGCAAATTTCCAAGGGGCCGATCGGCACGAAGGGACCGAGGGTCACGACGTACGTGTCGTTGCCTGGACGGTATCTTGTGTTCATGCCAAACGTTGAGCACGTCGGCGTGTCGCGCCGGATCCCGAAAGATGAAGAACGGGCGCGGTTGAAGGAGATCATGAGGCGGGTCCGGCGGCCTGGGTATGGCTATATCGTGCGAACGGTCAGCGAAGGTGTGAGCGAAGAAGAGCTTCGTTCGGATGTGGAGTTCCTGAACCTGCTTTGGCAGGATGTTGTGAAAAACCGTGGCCAGCTCCCGGCGCCAAGTCTGCTTCACACGGATTTAACGCTCAGCTTCAGGGTGGTTCGGGATCTTTTTACGAAGAAGGTGGACCGATTGCTGGTTGACTCAAAGGAAGAATACGAGGCAATCAAAGACTTTATCCATCGGTTCCTCCCGGAGCAGACCTCGAGAATTCAATACTATGACAAAGAGGAAACTCTGTTCGACTATCTCGGGGTCGAAATGGAAATCGCACGTGCGCTCAACCGAAAAGTGTGGCTCAAGTCAGGCGGGCATATCGTGGTGGATCACACGGAAGCCATGACGGTGATTGATGTCAACACTGGGCGATACGTTGGCAAGCATGACCAGGAAGAAACCATTCTCAAGAACAACCTGGAAGCGGTGAAAGAGATCTCGTACCAGATTAAGCTGCGAGGGATCGGCGGGATCATCATTATCGATTTCATCGATATGGAACGGGAAAAGAACCGGGAGAGAGTCTATCAAGCGCTCGTTGAAGCCATGACGAATGATAAGGCTCGAACGAGGATCTCGCGGATCTCAGACCTGGGCCTGATCGAGATCTCACGCGAGCGAGTTCGCGAAGATCTCCTCCGGACGATGTCAGAGCCATGCCATTACTGTGAAGGCCGAGGGTACACGAAATCTCCGACGACGGTCGCCTACGAAATTTTCCGTGAGATCCGCCGCATCGGAAGCCTCCACGATGACCAGAAAATTGTGGTCGGTGCCCACCCGACCGTCACGGGACTCCTGCATGATGAGGAAGCCCAGGGAATCGCGAGTCTGGAGCGTGAGCACAACACGAAGATTATTGTGAGAGCTGACCAAAGTCTCCACTTGGAACAATTCGATATTGTTGTCCTCTGACTCAAACCCCGCCATCCTCAACCTCCTGCTAGAAGCGGTTGATCGTGGGATGCCGAAGGCCCACACTTCGAGAGTGGGTCCCTGACGGTGAATACCGCGTCGCTCCGC
This sequence comes from Nitrospiraceae bacterium, assembly GCA_046759485.1. GTDB lineage: Bacteria > Nitrospirota > Nitrospiria > Nitrospirales > Nitrospiraceae > JBHICF01. Next base: position 4,660 of record JBHICF010000002.1, on the reverse strand, counting down.
GCTTGGTTAACCCTTCGCGCCGTGCCTGGGTTGGGCGATGTCGCGATGGTCCGACTCATCGAAGCCTTCGGCTCACCCGAGTCGGTGTTAGACGCTTCACTGGGCGCCCTGCAAGCCACCCGAGCGATCAACGCTGGAGTGGCGGTGGAGATCCATCGGGGGATCGACACCCAAGCCCAGCGCACGATTGAGCGCCAGCTTGGGCTCCTGGAACGGCGGCAATGGTCAGTCGTCACGTTCCTCGATCAAGCCTACCCGAGTCGCCTCAAGGCGATCCATGATCCGCCTCCGCTGCTGTATGTCAGTGGAGACCTGCGCGAGACGGATGATTGTGCGATGGCAATCGTCGGGTCCCGACGCGCCACTCCGGCGGGCCGAGCGTTGACCGAACAGCTGAGTCAGGACTTGGCCCGCGCGGGGTTGACCATCGTCAGCGGGCTCGCCCGGGGTGTGGATGGAGCTGCCCATCGCGGAGCCTTGGCGGCCGGAGGTCGAACCGTCGCGGTTCTCGGGTGCGGGCTGGATACGACCTATCCGCAAGAGCACAACGCGCTGCGGAGGGAAGTAGAGGCGAGCGGGGCTGTCATCTCCGAGTTCCCGTTGGGCACACCCCCGCATGGGTACAACTTTCCACGCCGCAACAGGATCATCAGCGGCCTATCCCTAGGGGTACTCGTCACCGAAGCCTCGCTCGAGAGCGGGTCCCTGATCACAGCGACCCTAGCAGCGGAGCAGGGGCGCGAAGTGTTTGCCGTGCCAGGCTTTGTGAAGGCCGCCAACAGCCATGGCCCCAATCGGCTTATCAAAGAGGGAGCCAAGTTAGTCGAGCGGGTCGAGGATATCCTAGAAGAGCTCTTGCCACAGGTTGAGGGGCCACTCCTTGGCCGTCTCCAGGGCTACCTAGAGGGTCCTCGGGCCCTGGGAAGAGGGCAGGCCCCTAGCGGGCTCTCTGAGGCCGAGGCGACCGTGCTCGCCACGCTGTCCTCAGAGCCGACGCAAGTTGATGATATCATTTATAAAAGTGGCTTGCCGGCCGCCGAGGTTTCTCGCTTACTGGTGGGCATGGAATTAAGGGGCCACATCCGGCAATTACCGGGCCATTTCTGTGTTCGGCTATAATGATACTTGAAACCCGCGCAGTCGGCGTTATATATCTCACCCCCAACCTGCGCTCCGGGAAGTCGTCACAGAAGCACGGGAGATAGAATGGGAAAATCGCTTATCATCGTGGAGTCACCAGCTAAAGCCCGGACGATCAACAAGTATGTCGGCCGTGGCTATACCGTGATGGCTTCGGTCGGCCATGTCAAGGATCTTCCGACCAGTAAGCTGGGCGTGGATGTTGAACACGACTTCAAGCCTCATTACGTCACGATCAAGGGGAAAGCGAAGGTCCTGGCGGAGATCAAGAAGAAGGCCAGTGAAGCCGACAAGGTCTTTCTCGCCCCAGACCCCGATCGCGAGGGGGAGGCCATCGCCTGGCACATCGCCGAGGAAATCAGAGGTAAATCGAAGAAGAAAGACGGCAAGGTATTCAGAGTCCTGTTCAACGAGATCACCCAGTCTGCTATCCAACGAGCGCTGAAATCTCCTGGTCAGATTGATATGAAGCTTGTCCGGGCGCAACAAGCCCGCCGTGTGCTGGATCGCGTGGTCGGGTACTTAGGCAGCCAGTTGCTCTGGAAAAAGGTTCGCCGCGGGCTCAGCATGGGCCGCGTACAATCCGTCGCTGTGAAGTTGATCTGCGACCGGGAGAGCGAACGCGAGGCATTTCGCCCCGAGGAATATTGGTCAGTCACAGCCACGCTGGCAGGCAGCCACCCGCCGCCGTTTGAGGCCAAACTGCACAGCGTAAATGGAGAGGATGCCGTGGTGGGCTCTTCTCAAGAGGCGGAACGCATCGTCGCAGATGTGGGTGGCAAGGAATTCTTTGTTCAGTCGATTGAACGAAAAGAGAAGAAGCGCAACCCCGTGGCCCCATTCATTACGAGCCGCCTTCAGCAGGAAGCGGTGCGGAAGCTCCGGTTCACCCCCAAGAAGACTATGACGCTCGCCCAACAGCTGTATGAGGGGATAGAGATCGGCAGCGAAGGACCGGTTGGGTTGATCACCTATATGAGAACTGATTCGACGCGGATTGCGAATGAAGCGATGGAAGAAGCGAGGGATTTCGTTCGCGGGCGGTTCGGGGCTGAGTACTTGCCGGGCACCCCGAATGTGTACAAGACGCAGAAAGCGGCCCAGGAGGCCCACGAGGCGATACGGCCGACTTCCGTCCTCCGAGACCCTGAGGCCATCAAGCAGTATTTGGAGCGAGACCAGTACCAGCTCTACAAACTCGTCTGGAACCGCTTCGTCGCGTCACAGATGGTGCCGGCTATCCTGGAAGTCACTCGGGTTGACTGTACCCCTCGAGGGACCAGAGATGCCTATGTCTTCAGGGCAAACGGGACCGTCATCAAGTTTCTCGGACACATGGCGGTGTATCACGAAGGAAAGGATAATGGAGCCGTAGATCATAGTCGCAAGGCAAACCAGGAAACTGAAGACGATACGGAGAAACGCTTGCCTGTCTTGGCGGAGGGAGAGCCACTGCGGTTGGTCGCAGGGGATGACCAGCCCGTGCTAGGGCTGCTCCCAAAGCAGCATTTTACCCAGCCCCCGCCACGCTATAATGAAGCGCTCCTGATCCGCGTGCTGGAAGAGAAAGGAATTGGCCGGCCTTCAACCTACGCAAGCATCATCTCGACGATCCAAGAACGCCGATACGTTGAAAAGATGGAGGGCCGATTTGCGCCCACCGAGACAGGTCGGATCGTCAACGACTTCCTGGTCAAGGGCTTTCCCGACATCCTCAGCGCGGATTTTACGTCCCTCATGGAGAAGGAGTTGGATGAGGTCGAAGAAGGCGAGAAACCGTGGGTCGCTGCGGTGCGTGATTTCTACCTCCCTTTTGCGAAGGATATGGACCGTGCGAAGGAGATTGCCGGCCCAAAGGACATCGTGGAACCACCCACGAATGTCATGTGCGACAAGTGCGGCCGGATGTTGGAGATTAAATGGGGTCGGAATGGAAAGTTCCTCGCCTGTCCGGGTTACAAGGAAGACCCACCTTGCAAGAATACCCAGAATTTCGAGCGGCTTCCTGACGGTACCATCAAGATCGTTGCCAAGCAGGAGTTGGTCACGGATGAGAAATGCCCGCAGTGCAGCTCCCCGATGGTGATCAAGATGGGCCGGTTCGGCAAGTTCCTGGCCTGCTCGTCCTATCCGGCCTGCAAGACAACCAGAGCCATCCCCCTTGGCGTCAAGTGTCCCCAGGATGGCGGACAACTGGCTCAGAAGCGGAGCAGGAAGGGAAGAACGTTTTACGCCTGCTCGAACTATCCAAACTGCGAGTTTGCGCTCTGGGATCGGCCGGTCAATAAAGAATGCCCGAGCTGTAAGGCTCCCTTCCTGGTTGAGAAAATTAGCCGCCAGGCCGGGTCGTCGGTGCAGTGCCGAAATCAGGACTGTGGCTATCGAGAAGCGAGCTAGGCCTACCCTGCGGATTTGCCCCCTGCCAACAGTTTAAGGCTCACCGGCTCTTCAGATCATGAACTCCCACCACGAGCCATGAATGGTTCCTTCGCGATCCACAGCTCGTACATGGGAATCACAAACATCACCAGGAAGCCTGCGACCATCAGGATGTCACCGGTCAGCATGGTCAGGACAAACACGGGAGAGAGATACGTGATCAGCCAGGGCGAGACCAAGTCCAGCGTGACCCCCAGGAACGCGATCCAGGTCATGGATACTTTGACTGTGTTACTGGCCGTGGTCAGGTAGAGGACATGCACCATGATGAGAAAGACGACCGGCATGGTGAAGAGGTGGAAGTGAGTGGTTTCGGCCAGCTGGCCGAAGGACATGGGTTCGCCAAACGTTCGATCGGAACCGCGATAGTGTTCGATGATGCCCCGAGGGCTCAAGTCGGTCATGCTGTGGGCCCAAAAAAACGTGAAGGCGAACCCTGCCAGCATGAGAAGCAAAAACCAGGTGTAGGCGAGTCGGATGTGGCGGTCAGTATCGCGCAGTCGAAACCGCGTATTGAAATTCCGCATCCGTCTGCGTTCCTTAGAACCCCAGGAGGGTTTCGAGGAAGCTCTTCTGGGTCTTCCTCGCAGAGGGGTGTTGGCTGCCGAGCCCGACGGGTTTTAGATACGCTTCATCCACCAAAACAAGGGCTCGTTTGACGCCGGCGCTCATGGAGCGAACCGACATGGTGGCACCCGAGATGTTGATGATATCGCGGTTGATGCGGATGGGATCATAAATCGTCTTCCCCTCGTACTGGTAATTAAACCGCTTGGTGCGCACCTCACTCCCACGGGACTCTCGGTAGACGAGCACTTCTACGCTGGTGGCCTTGCCTGCGTTATCCATGCCGACCATGTATGTCATGGGCTTATGCTTGCCGATCGTGTGCTGGAGAATAGCATAGCCATCACGTGTCCCGTTCGTCTCTCCGATGTACACCTCGAACGACGCTTCGGGGAATTGCCAGCCGATACGCTCTTGAACCAACGCCTTCTGCTCGGGCGTGAGCGTGAGGGTCTCTTGCCGGATGCGCTCAGAGTCGGGAAACATGAGACGGGCAGCGTCGTCAGCCGTGAGA
>JBHICF010000001.1:0-38615 GCA_046759485.1 Nitrospiraceae bacterium | reverse complement strand
CGCCGGTGAGGTCGGCGTCGGTGAGGTTGGCGTCGGTGAGGTTGGCGCCCCTGAGTTCGGCGCCGGTGAGGTCGGCGTCGGTGAGGTTGGCGTCGGTGAGGTTGGCGCCCCTGAGGTCGGCGCCGGTGAGGTTGGCGTCGGTGAGGTTGGCGCGCCTGAGTTCGGCGCCGGCGAGGTCTGGCACAACATTCGGGTTCTCCTGTCGCCAGGAGTTCCATCCGGGCACGGATCTCAGGAGTCGATCAACGTGCTCTTGGTTCATGCCTGCGCCTCCTGCATCTCATTCGTTAGCTCCTCCAGCCAAACCAAGGCCTCCAGGTACCGATCTGCGATCTCCCTGTCGGTACAGTCACCGGGCAACGGTGTCGACGACACGTAACATTCGCCCCCCCAGTGTTCTCGTGCCTTCTCCACAGTCATGGAACGGCATCCGGAGTTGATCCACCACTCGCCCCCTCGCTGCTGCCAGAAAAACGCTCGATACCCACGGGGATCATCTACGCGAGCGTCGAGAATCCCCGTGACGCCGGTAAGTTCGGCGCCCCAGAGTTCGGCGTCCCTGAGGTCGGCATCCCTGAGATCGGCGTCCCTGATGTTGGCGGCGGTGAGGCAGGCGCGCCTGAGGTCGGCATACCTGAGATCGGCGTATCTGAGTTTGGCGCCGGTGAGGTTGGATGAGTTGAAACGGGCGTGCCTGAGGTTGGCGCTGATGAGTTTGGCGTGCCTGAGATTGGCGTATCTGAGGTTGGTGGCGGCGAGGCAGGCGCCGGTGAGGTTGGCGTATCTGAGGTTGGCATATCTGAGGTTGGCATACTTGAGGTCGGCGCCGGTGAGGTTGGCGTGCCTGAGGTTGGCGCTGATGAGTTTGGCGTGCCTGAGGTTGGCGTCCCTGAGGTTGGCGTCCCTGAGGTCGGCATACCTGAGGTCGGCGCCGGCGAGGTCTGGCACAACATTCGGGTTCTCCTGTCGCCAGGAGTTCCATCCGGGCACGGATCTCAGGAGTCGATCAACGTGCTCCTGGCTCATGGGCACGCCTCGATGGCTCGGTCGAGCGCCCGCCTGGCGGCCTTCACGCCGGCCCGGAATCCGTCCTCCCAGATGAGGCGGAGATCGGGCAGAGAGTCTCGGGGTTCGGTCATTCGGTTTCTCCGTTCGGTGGCTCCGTGTGTCGAAATAGGTCGAGCTGAGTGTGTGCGGAGAGAGTGTTCGGGTTGAGCCACACCGACTCGACAGCCTCGCCGGACTGCATTCGTGCCTTGCGATCCCGCCGAGCCCATCCGTGCTCCTCGAAGAGCTCCGCGTAGAGGCTCGATTGATAGCCGCTCAGAACGACCATGCCCGCCACTTCACGGAACACTTCCGCGAGGTTCCGATGTTCTTCTTCCTGCTTCAGATCGAATCGGTAGCCGATCGTGCTCCGGAGGCTGCCCAGGTATGGCGGATCGGCATAGAAGAGCGTGGTGGGTGCGTCGTATCGCTCGATCACCCTCTGATAGTCGCCGCACTCGAGACCGACCTCTCGCAGACGGGCCGCGACTACATCGAGATGCGAGTCGTCGATGAAACCGCGCAGGGCGGTCTTGTTGCGGGAGGGGCGTATCTGGTTGCGCCAACCGGTCTTGTGAAGACGTGAGCCCGATCTCCCCTGCCAACACCTGACGTAGACCAACCGTGCCCGCTCAATGGGATCGGTCGATGTGCTCGAGTACGACAACTCCAACTCCCGTCTCGCGAAGGGGGTCTGTCGGATCTGCCTGAGAAGCTCATCCTTGTGGTCGCGGAGGACCTGGAAGAAGTTGACGACTGCATCGTCCTTGTCGTTGAGGTACTCGAAGGTGCTTGGAGGCTTCCGCAGTAGGACGGAACCGGCACCCATGAACGGTTCGACGTAGCAGATGTGCTCTGGGAAGAACGAGATGATCCAGGGCGCAATGCGCCACTTGCCACCGAAGTACCTCAGAGCGGGGCGAGATGGCGGCGCTATCTGCTGCTCAACCACACTCATCCGATCCATCCCTCCCCGAGCTGTGCGACTCGCTGGCCGCTGCGCTCGAGATGGCGCCAGAGCACGACGTCGGCGGCGGCGATTGCGGTGCTCATCGGCCAGGCGTCGTTCGTTCGTCCGGTTCGTACGGCGGGCCGCCATCCTCGCGATCGTCGGCGGGCTGTTCGCCTGCCGCGCTCGGATCGAAGCCACGTACGTTGAGGATGTATGACATTGCCCGTGCCATGGAGTCAACCTCGCTCTCGGTTTGAAATACCCGACGCGATGCGGTCCCCCGCGTACCCTTTACATAGGAGCGCACGACCACGACATTGTCGCTTTCAATCGTGAGGGAGAATCGGTTCGGTGCGCAAAAGCTCGTCATTTCAACTTTCTATCTCCTTTCCGGACCCAGGTGCGCTTCAGAACGGGATGTCGTCGTCGTCCACCGCGATCCGCTCGACGCTCGGCGCTGGCTCTTGCGGGCTTTGTGCCGGTGGGTAGCTGGGAGCGCCTGGTCGACCCTCGAGTGAGAGCGGGACGTTCATCACATTGTCGCTTACTGATCCGCTGTTAATAGCGATGAGGACGGCATTAACCGCTGCCATGACTGCCCCATCGTTGAGTTTCTCGCCGTTACGTGCTGACCAGTACGCGAGCAACGCCTCCTGCCGCTGGACCATGTCCCACGCCGTAAGTCGGCGGTCTCGTGCGTCCTGTGGAGGTGCGAGTTGACCCTGTACGGAGGAGGCCGATGAAGCGACATTCGGTATATCGATCGTGCCGGGCGCGATGGAGCCCTGCCCCTGTCCGACCTGGACGAGATCGGTCGGATAGCCCGTGTCCGGCATCGGTTGTCCGTTGACGGACATGTGCTGCATCCGGGTCATCGGGCAGATGCTGGGAGCGTCACCGTATACGTCGACCTGGACATGGGCCAGGATCTGCGCACCGATGGGAATTTCGTACTGGATCATCCCGCCGTAAATCCGCATCGCGATAGGGTATTTCAGGGAGCCGTCGTTGATGCGTAGTTGCAGGTAGTCGCGGCCGCGGAATTGCTTCATGCCGTCGGACTGAATTACCGTCGCGGAGAGCTGCGCTTGTGCGCCCTTTTTGATTTCGGCATCGCGGACAGCCCTCCAAAGTTCCATCAAGTTCATGTGTCTCACCTTTCTGCTCTGTTCTTTGGCAACGTTCCGTCAATACAATGTATCACATTGGCTTGCCGTCGTCAACCTGTTTTTTCTGACGTCTCGTTGGGCAGTTGATCGCTATTCGCAGAGCTCCATACGGGTGTGCCCGTATGGAGCTCTGCGCGAAGTACGCGGGGGCGCCAGACTCGTGCTCGCGATCTTTGCCCGGACGTCAGAATACGAGCTGAGCGTACGGTTCGCCATCCGTGGACCTCGAAGCGGTTGCCACAGGCCAGCCAGTCAGGCAGGGCATCCCATTTGAGGATTTTCTCGCAACGAGCGGTGACGTTCGATCCGCTTGTTACCTGAATCGCACTAACGCCTGGCGTCCCAGGCCGGAATGCGACCAAGTCCATAACGCCAAACAGGTCGATACGGCGCCGAGCATGTGGGTTCCAGTGTTCGGTGATGGCGACGTGGAACCCCTGCTCGCGTAAGAGTGCGAGTGAGCGCTGTTCTGGGCTCACTCAGGGTATGCCATCCTTACCCTCGGGGAGCCATTCGCCCAACTCCTCACCAGCTCGCAGCAGCGTCTCTCGAGCCGCGCGTTGCAGCTCCATTCGGACGTAGTTTGATACCGGCCGGTGTTCGACGTACGCCGCGCGCTTCAGCAGCGTACGCATCTCGGGCGAGACACGAAGGTGCAAAAAATCGGTATGGATGGCCTCAGGCCGCGCACTCATATGCCCGTGAATGATAGGGCAGGCGTGCGGAGCATGTCAACACAACGTATTTCATTTGACGTCCGTCGTGTTGACAAATCTCGTTCCGTCGAGGGCCACCTCGATCTCCATTTCGTCCTCAAACTGCTCGAACAGCCGGGTGATCGTCATTCCGTTTGATTGGGTGATGTTTCGTTCTTCAAATACGCGTCCGCCCCGGTTTCGCCAGTCTGCCTCGAGCGCGACCTGTTCGTTCCCCTCGTGATTGAGTCCAGCTTGCACGAACCGGCATCCGGGGAAGCATCGCGTTCCGGGTATCATCATCGTCGGATGACCCGGCGCAGGTCCTTGTCGATGCGGTACCCGAGCCGTCCGGCAATTCGAAATGCCAGTCGAATTCGCCGTTCGTATTCCCGCTCGGCGGCTTGCCGCCGAGCGGGGTGTGACTCGTCGAGGTGTGCGAGTGTCGATCCCTGCCGTGTGCGTGGTATGAATCCCTCGAGCCTCCAGATCCAGCGTTCGAGGTCCTGTGGGCTGCGGACCGTAAAGCTCTCGCTCGAGATTTCTCCAACGTTTTGCGATGCGCACCCCCGCGTCAATCGATGCGGTCCGATAACGAATTGTTCGTCATCGACGCCGATGGCTGGCCCGCCCCTGGATGGTCCCAGGGGTGTGTTTTCAGTGACGCAAAATCGGTTCAGGCGCTCAAGCGCGTGGTGGATCTGTTTCGTTGCCTCGTCCGCATCAAAACGCAGGGCGAGTCGAACGAGGTCGATTGTCCGGTAGACGGGCAGGTAGCGACCGCCCTTGTAGCGGACCCACTCCCGCCACGCCGCACGAAATGCCGGGGCGTCTAGCCCGACCGGTATGCGATGCCGTTTCGTGAACCGGATGGTCCCAGAGGCGATCGCATCACGTACGTCGAATGCGTCCTCGAACGCGGGTGCCTGCGGTGAGTAAGTATTGGAATTTTGCTCTGCGGGTGCATGCGCGTCGGTACGTATCCTCATGGATCTCAGTTCGCCTCGCCGAGCAATGCGATGATTGAGTACCCCTCTTCCTCGAAAGCGACAATGAGCGGCCGTTCCCCGTTTTCGATTTTGTCGACCATACAGGATACGTGCTGGCGGTATCGCTCCATTATGCGCGCTGTCCGGGTCATCGTCGTACGACCCTGATCCGTAGCTCGCTCGTCGGTGAGCCTGGGGGTATCAGTCCGCGTCCGGTATAGCAGCGCTCACGTTCGGCGAGGTAGCGCAAGTAGCGACGGTGGAAGGTGCCGGTTGTTTCGGCTGGGTAGTAACCTCGCCAAGTCTGTCGTCCGACACGCCGGATCGGGTAGGGTAGTGAGAGGGCGCATGCTCGTGCCTCGGCCCAGCGCTGAGCATGTTCTATGAGCGAATCGTGCCGCATGTGGAGGGTACGGCGAGCATCGTCGGGCATGTTCGTAGTGCAGGCTTCGGGATAGGCCGGTGGCGTCGTGAATAGCATCCAGATCAGCAATAGGGCGGCGACGAGTACGGCGAATGCTAGTGCGGCGAGCATTTCGCGTCTGCGGTCGTATTTCGGAGTTCGGTTCGTCATCAGTCGTTCAGGGCCCTCGCCGCCAGTAGCTTCTCCAGCCAGTCGAACGCTCGGAGGTATTGGTCGCCGATTTCCCGGCTAGTCATATCCGCGGTGGCCCTAGAAAGGTAGTACTCACCCCAGTGTTTCCGTGCCTGGGCGATGGTCGTGGAGCGACATCCAGAGTTGACCCACCACGACCCTTGGCGCTTCTTCCAGAAAAACGCTGTGTGTCCGCGGGGGTCGGCTATGGGCGCGGCGATGATTCCCCGGACATCGGCGAGGTACGCTCTGGTGAGGTTCGCTCCGGCGAGGTCCGCTCTGGCGAGGTCCGCTCCGGCGAGGTTTGCTCCGGCGAGGTTTGCATCGGTGAGGTTTGCTCTGGCGAGGTCCGCTCTGGCGAGGTACGCTCCGGCGAGGTACGCTCTGGCGAGGGTTGCTCCGGCGAGGTCCGCTCTGGCGAGGGTTGCATCGGCGATGTTTGCATCGGCGATGTTTGCTCCGGCGAGGTTTGCATTGGTGAGGTTTGCTCCGGCGAGGTTTGCATTGGTGAGGTCCGGTATGACCCTGGGATTCTCCTGGCGCCAGGAGTTCCATTCGGGCACGGATCTCAGGAGTCGATCAACGTGCTTCTGGCTCATGGGGTGTGTGGTGTCCTTTCGTGTGCCGGCTAGGCGCCCGGCGGGAACCGTCGTTCATGTGGCTCGAGCTCGGGATTCGACTCCTCGCACTCGAATAGATCGCGTTTCGGCGGATCGCCAATGGACGATCGTAGCTCCCTGGTCATTGCTCGCATGCGCCTGACCGCCTGAGATGCAGGGGCTGGGGGCTGTCGCGGTTGGTTCTGTTTCATGGGGTTTTCTCTCAGATCGATTGTGCCTCACCGATGGAAATTTCGTCCCGCCTCTGGCGCAGGTAGTTGGCCAGAGCCGCTGCGCCACCCTCGATCACGACATCGTCGCCACGGAGGGCCTCCTCGCAGGTCATGGCCGCGAGGGTGGCGATTTCGCGATCGGTCGCTGTCACGATGGAGGGCAGGTAGTCCTCGGCCTGCTGTTGGCCGCCGGCCGTGATCCAGTCACCGGCCTGCCACATGTTGCCGACCTCGGATGGCTCGAGATTCTCGCAGATCTCCTCGATTGCGAGCCGAGCATCGTCGCTCCGCTCGCTAACGCGCCCTGTCAGGTTGTCGTTCTGCCACTCGACGACGCTATGGTCGAGAATGGTCTGCGCGTACGGTTGGGTCCTCTCCAGGACAGAGGCCAGGGCGTCACGGCGGATCGCGGCGTTGACCGGGAACTGTAGTTGCTGCACGCCGCGGTGTGCGCGCATCGACCGCCCACCGCCCGGGTTCGTCCAGCACTCGGCGCTGAGCATGCCGGTTTCGAGATCGAGGGTCAGGTACGCGTTCTGCGGGTAGGCGTCGCCCGCGTATCGGTGATAGAGCGGCGTTTCCGACTCGGTGTCTGGCTGTTCGGTCTGGACCGTCAAGTTGCTGTGTAGTGTCATTGGTGTGTGCTGTTCTCCCGTGTATGGTTAATAGGGCAGCCGCAGTTCTACCACACCTGACAACACACTGTCAATACATTTCTGAGGTTTTTCACCAGGTCGCTCTCGGTCGACAACGCCCGTGAGCGCCCCCTCGTGTGTACGGCGTGCATTTCACTCTCGTATGACCCCCCCACGTACACGTCCCGTCTCGTGCGATCGTACAGCTCGAGCTGACGGTGCTCGGACTGTACAACGGACGCGAACGACGGACGAGAACGTGTACGACGAGTAGGTCCATGTACGCCACCCATGCTCGTGTACGTGCGTGTTCATGTACACACGAGCGCACGTACGAGTGTTCGTGTACATGAACACGCACGTACACCCCCCCCACCCCCCGCACGAGGGACCCGTGCCCGTACGCCGTACGTCGTACAGTACATACACCCATCTCCCCCCTACATGTGGTGTGTACATGTACGAGTGTACGAGTACATGTACATATGTACAGAGCTTTGCTTAGAGGGAGCTGGTTCGAGGCGCAGCAGTCCCAGCCCCCGCCGATGCGACGAAGTGGACTGCAGCTCGAACCAGCTCGGTGCGACTGAGGTTGCCCGTCGGTCGCCGGCCGTCGTTCGCTAGCCCTGTTCCTTTGAAGAGCCCGGACCCGTCAGAGCACTAGCAGTAGGTCCATCGTGCGTGAGCACGTTCGTCTTGTGGGCAGCCCCGCCGGTGGACGATGTATGGGCGATGTGAGCCGGCTGTCCTTAGGCTCTCCCTCACATCGCATATCTCTTGCTATTTTAGACGTAAGTCCCGGGGCTATGCAACTTGTGTGAGGCCCACCTCGAAGTGGGGCGACCAGGGCGAGAGTCCGTACCTGCCCGGCAACGGCCCTGGTCGCCCCCAAGACCGTCCGGACTCTTACGGACGGTCGTAGTCCATATCCTAGCACGGTCGGTGTCGTAGGGGACATCTTCTTTGGGTAGTGGCGTCTCCGGCCCGCTACGTGTGGGCCAATCACGACGTGGATGAGGAGGATGCCGATGAGAGCATTCGAGTCTCTGCCTAGCCCGGCGTAGGCAGAGGCGACAAACAACCCATTAGGGTTAGACCCTCTCGCGCTTCAACCCGCTAAAGCTGCGGCGAGAGGGTCTAGTCGGGACTTTTTGGGTAAATCCCTGAAGGCGGCGTGACCGAGTGGTCTAAGGTGCCCCCCCTGCAAGGGGAGTCTTCACCAAGGGACGTTGTTTAGGCTTCCACTGGTGACGCGAGTTCGAATCTCGTCGTGGTCTCCCATCCAGGGACCCGTGGCCACGAGCGAACAGTAACACGACGCCACTACCTCTTCTTGTGCGCACTTGCGTTGACACGTGGATCACGTGTACCGTACGGACCACGACGAGCGAAGAGTACACATTGGGATGGAACAAGGGGCGCTGGCTCCGCAATCCGTCCGAGGACAAGCGCAATAAGAAGAAGGAGGTGCCGATGTCGGACCGTGACCTGATCTACGACCTGCTCATCAGGGAGGTAGAGTCACTTACGCGAGGCATCAAGTCGTTGCGCGAGGTCGACAAACGGAGCGAAGCGCACCCGTGGCCAGACGAAAGTGACGTACCGCGTGGGGGATCAAGCGGGACGACCGGTGGCCCACAGGTCAAGGCGGGACCTTAGCCGGGGGTGCGCCCTTGCGCTCTTCCTCTGGGCTTCGGCCTCCGAAGCGAGGTGCTCCGGGGTCCTCGGGCTCGTCGCTCGTACGGGGGATACATTTAGAAGCGCGTACGGCATTCATGTCATGGGCCTCTGTGAGGCAACTTCATGGATCGGTGTCGAGGGTTGGGTCAACCTCTACTTGCGAGGCGATAAGCGGTGGCGTCAGTGGAGATTCCACGGCAACACGCGCCGAGGGCATTCAGAAGCATCGATTGTCATCGGCCGAGAAAGACTGCGCGGCCTGCTCGGAATGCGCGTTAGTCGCTACGAAACGGGTGCGGGAACGCACCCGGGCGGCTTCACAATGCCCGGCTGGAGCCGGCAGGGCAAAAGTCTACTCCTCGGATTACGGTGGGCGGACCGGTCGGCCATACAGACGACGGTACTTCATTATGCGGGCGCGCGAGACGGTCCGTTCGGGGCAATTGCCGAAGCTACCGTTGTAGATTTGCGAATGCACATACCAAGGGCCGACCGAGTAGGCTACCGAGTGCGATTCTCGAGTGACGGGGGGATAGAGGGCGTTATCGGATGGGCGATTCAATAGGGGAGGTGATTGAGAATGCCGGATGAAGGTTTTGACAACCTTTGCACCGGCTGTCAAGCGGAGCCTGTTGCCACTTTCCGCCCTGGGGAGAGCCAGGCGTCGCGTGCGAGATGCTCGATCCAGAGACGAACCGTTGCAAAATCTATGAAATGCGACCGCCGGTGTGTCGTGTCGACGAAATGTACGACGAACGACCGATATTGAATCAGTCGATGTCACGCCGGGAATGGCACATCACGAACGTCGTGATGTGCCACCTACTCATCGATCGAAGAGGACTTCCGGATGATCTCTACCCGCTCGTGCCCGGCGAGGAGCTGGTCGCTATCCGTCAGCGTCTCGATTAGTGACAGTCCGCTGCTTTCGATGCGTCGCTGGCCAGCCATCGTGCTGGTCGTCGCCTTGGCGGGTGTGGCAGCGGCGCAGCGGCAGAACCCCGGACAGCTGGAGGACGACGACGTCATCGACCGCAAAAGGAGCGAAGACAAAGCGCCATGTTGAAAAAGTTCTTCCCGAGAATCCTCAAGAGCCGCAAGGGCCAGGCGATGATCGCCGGGCTCCTGGTCACCGTCATGGGTGAGCACATGGGCCTCACCCTCGACGAAGCGGAGGTGCAGTCGGTGGTAGCGCTGCTGGTCGCCTACATCGTCGGCCAGGGCGTCGCCGACCACGGAGCAGGCGGATCGAGCCCAACCAGCGGGGACGGCTGATAGTCTTGGGGTGCCATGTGCCCCACACCGCTGCGCAGCCACGACGTGCCCGGCGCGATGCCGATCGGGTGGCCGTACACGCCAGAGGCACAGCCATTCTGGGAGGCGTGGCTCGGCTGCTGCCTGGAGAAACGCGGCAAGAGCCCCGGCCTGGCCTCGCGCATGGGCCTGGTTCCGATGGCGCATTCCCTGGGCTACCGTGGTGACGTGCCGCGCATGATGGTGGCTTTTCTGGAGGACTGGCGCGGCGGCCAGCCGAGGGTGCCCGCGCACCCGAGCTTTGCCGAGGCCGGGGTGGACCGTGCGAGCTAGGAGCGGGAGCCCACTCCAGCCGCGGGATGCGCTGGTCATTCGGCCTCGGCGCGAGAGATGGTCGTTCCACCCCGGCCGCATCGGCGGTCCTTATCGCCACCGGCCGGTCGGCAGCATGGACCGACGTCACCGCCCCTGGCTGCACGCCGAGCGGCGCCGTCCAAAATGACTGTTGGCGAGACTCTCGTCCTGTACCTCGGTGACCGGCGGATTCCCGCCGAGCAGTTCATGGAGGCCGTGGAAGCCTTTCTGGACGTGACCCAGGAGGTGACGCGGGAGATAACCGGCAAGCCGAATCGGATTCGATGGCTCGTAAGCGTCGAGAAAGGCAGTGCGGTGCTGCGTTGGCACTCTCAGCCCGAAGCTCCTCGAGTACCCGTTGCAGAGGTGACTGAGGCTGTCGAGTCTGGCTTTAAGCTCTTGGCATTCAAGCAAAAAAAGGGGAAGCGGGTAGCTCGCCCCAGTCACTTCAACGACGAGGCGCTGAGGAGCGCTCGGAAGATTGCCAGACTTGTCCCCAAGGGCCGAGAGATCCAGGTCCGAAGGTCTCGTCGGAGAGCCCGGGTAACGGCCACGACCGTCGCCAACATCAACGCCATCATCGAGGCGCAACCGGTTGAGATCGGTTCTGTTGAGGGGCGGCTTCTCATGATGTCTCTTCGCGGTACGCCGCACTTCGGGGTTTGGGACGTGCTCACTGACAGACAGATCGAATGCCGTCTGAAAGCGCGTGGTTGCGATTTCAAATTAGGACACTACCGTATTCCGACCTACCCCCTCTCTTTAAGGAGAGGTGTCGTGTATAGTGAGGCCGGTACAAGTGCCCAATGGAGCTTTCACCCCTGGCGAACGTCTAGTCATCTTGCCGGAGAAGCGCATGGCGAAAAAGATCACGAAGAAGGCGGCCGCGAAAAAGACCACCAAGAAGGCGGCCACCGTTCCCGTTACGGGTCCTCAGCGCGATATGTCTATCGCAAAGATGCGCAACGACGGACCTGAGATCCGTCGTCAGCGCTTGCTCAGGCGCTTTCGCTGCGCTTAGTCGCATGGTCGCTCCAGCCACATTCGGGCGGGTGCCGCAAAGTCCTATCTCCCGTCTGGACGCCTTCGCACAGAGCTTGCCAACGGTCTTTCGGCCGTCGCCGGACGCCGCCGATTTAAATGCAGGTCGCAATCCGGCGTCCGTCCCAGACGTGCGGACACGAATTGCCCGGCCACAGGCACCCGCTCCTGGCATCGCGCGTCCAGTACCGCGCCTGGCCGCGCCCGGCCAGGCGCCGACGCTCAGTCCACCCGCTGAATTCGTACAACGGATCATGCGTGATCCGAGCCTGGGCCGCGGCTTTCTGGTGCCGGGTGCGGTTCCGACATCACGTTCATCCGGGTTTGACAGCTTGCCGGTGCAGGGTCCAGGGTCAAGATTCACGCGCGTTGCTGGCAACGTCTCGGACGTGCTCGAACAGTTTCGGCGGGGGCAATCGATCCGAGAGGCACAGGAGGCCGTCGCCGCGGCTACTGGACGTCCCGAACGTCTTGCGGCAAGGCAGAACTTACGGCAGGTGAATGCCGCCGCATTGGAGGAGCAAATTGCCGATCTGCGAGATCAACGGCAGCTCGGCCTGGAGACATTTAGTCCGGATCAGTTAGCCGCCGCGCGGCGGCGGCTAGGTCGCGTGCGTCGCAGAATCGCACGAAATGTCCCGCAAACAGGGGGCAGCGAGCAGGAGGTGCTTGACTTGCAGCCCGTACCGGGTCGGCCCGATCTCGTGAGGCCCATCGCCCCTGGCCTTCCGGTCGCCCCTGGACGGTCATCCCCTCGTCCCCTCCCTCGTCCCCGTCCGACCGTTCGCCGACGACGCAGGCTGCAAGCTCCCGAGCCCACGGTGACACCTCGGCGACCGGTTCCCACCACAGCGGATCGGCCTGACAGGCCCCCGTCCGCTGTCCGTCGTCGTCGACGACGGCAGCAGCGCCGACGACGGACGCGCCGTGCACGTCGCGGGGCCACCCTGTGAGCACTAGCCGTGCTGGATAGGCTCACGGATAGCGAGAGGGTCGGCCTCGTGGGTTTGCTGATCGGTCGCAGTATCAAAAGCGCGCACGGAGAGTTCTACCGCCTGTATGAGGGTGCGCACGAGTACGAGCAGTGCAGCTTCAGAAAGTATCGATCCTCGGGCCAATTCCTCTGCGACTTGGAGGACTGGAGAACCGCACACGGCCTCTCTGAAATCCCCTACGCCCGGCGCATCGATCGCGTCTCAGCCCTCTCTGATCTCATCGAAGAGTCAATTCAACGCCTGCGCGAGATCCCTTATGACGAGACGCTCAGCTTTACGAGAATGACGAAATCGATCACGTCGACGCTGTCAGATCTTCGCGAGGAGACGCAGCACCTGGAGAGCGACGGGCAGTCGAGCGGGAGATCAAGGATCGAAGAGTTCATGGACGCCATGCGCTCCATGCAGCATGAGAGGGACCTAAGAACGTTCGAGGAGCTTCCCGCGCCGAAGGTAAGCTGAGCGAACACATGAGGGGTCACTCGGAGCACCTTTCTTATTACGGCACGCCCGAGCAGCTCCGTGAGTGGAAGGCGTTTATCTTCACGAACTGGAAGGTGGAGATACGCCCGGGCGACGTACGCCCCTACCTCGCCGGGGTCAATCGTCATCCGGGACAGACGGCGCTTCATTTCGGCCCGGAGTGGATTTACTTTGCCGCACCGTGGGGCCGGCGCTGCGGCAAGACCATTGCCGCAGCCGGGGAGGTCATCTATACGGCATCATTTCCAAAAACTCGTACATGGATCGTTGGACCTCAGTATGAAACCACGGATCGTGTATGGCAAATCGTCTGGCAGGCGCTGGTTATCGAGGAGGTGCTCGGACCCGGATCGATCGAGAAGTCCAATTGGACCCGGGACAACCGCTTCATCCGTACGTGTGACGGCGCCATCATCGTCGGTAAGTCGGCCGAGTCCCCAACCTCACTTAAGGGAGAGCAGCTTGACCTTATTGTCGTTGATGAGTGCGCATTCTTGGCCGAGGACATTTGGACGGAATACCTCGAACCGTGCACGATTGACCGTCATGGGCGCGTCTTGTTTATCTCGACCCCCCGAGGGGGTGGCTGGTTCAAGCGCTACTTTGACCGTCGCCTCGAAGAGGAGACGAAGGGCAAGGGGTGGGCCGGTATCCGTTGCCGTACGGAAGAGAATCCCTACGTCGACCGGGACTGGCTACGATCGAAGAAGACTGAGATTCCCGAGGACATCTTTCGGCGCGAGTACGAGGCGAGCTTCGAGGAGTTCGAGGGCCTGATCTGGCCAGATTTCTCCCCCGATTACGTCGACTGGAACGAGCCGCACGTCGGCGGACATGTCTTTAATCCTGCGAGTCATCCTGTTCCGACCGGCACGACCTATTCGGCCATCGATATCGGGTTTCGGCACCCAACCGCGTGCTTATGGGCACGTGCCAATCGCAAGAACGACCTTTGGGTATATCGCGAGTATCACGGAGCACCTTCGACCGTGCACGACGATCACGCGAAGTCGATTCGACGCCTCTCGGGGCAGGACCGAATCGCCGATACGGCGATCTCGCACGACTCGAGGCGCCGGGTACGCAACGACTCCGACCCAGGCGACGAGCGAACAATTCAAGACCTCTATGCTGAGAATGGCGTCTTCACGAACTTGGCGAATACGGATGTCCTGCCGGGCATCGCGTCGGTATCAAGCTATCTTCGAGCCACGCTGCGTCCAAATACCGAACGTCCGAAGTTGTTCATCTCCAGAAATTGCCCACGGCTGATCTCGGCCCTCTCTTCGTACCAGTGGGCACGGACTCGCTACAAGGACCAGGTCGCCCCTGAGAGGCCGTTCAAGAAGGATGACGACCTCTGCGACGCCCTGCGTTACCTGATCATGATGAACCCCTGCCACGTCGACTCCGTTCACGAGCCGAGCCCGATGCGTGACGACGATATTACGCGCTACGGCATGCAGAATGCCCGAGCGCGTGCGATGCGGCGTCAAGGAACGGCAGCGCACCGTCGCATGGGTGGCGTCGTCATGGGCCGACGAGCGCATTAAGGTAAGCTTCGGGCGTGCCGAATCCAAGCCTGTACGTTGTTCCGGGCAAGGAGCTTGCTGCGGACGATGCCGTTTCGTCCGTGCTCCATCGCTACGAGCGCTCACGGCGCGAGCTGGTCGATCAAAACCGCGATAAATGGAAAGACCTCTACGACGGTTACAGAACAGCCATGGAAGTCCCCGAGGACTCTCTAACTTCGAGCCTCGGGATCCCTCTGATCTTCACGACCGTGGAGGATTTCCTTGCTCGGGTTGCGAACACGCCCGTCATCGAAACCTGGGGCCGTGGTGGCGAGAGGGATTCACGTCGCGCGAACCATCATCGCTACCTTCTCGAATACGACTGGCAGGCGCTGAAGCTGCAGATGAAGCTGCTACTGATGATCAAATCGGCGGAGATTTACGGTACGGGGTTTATGAAGGTGACGCACCGTAAGTCGGTGCAGCGCCGCCTTGTGCGCAGCTCTCGACGGCTCGGTCTCTCCATGTTTGGGCTCAACGTTGGCCTGGGTACACGGAGTCGATTTTCGTGGGAGGACTCGGTGATCTGGAACGATCCTTGGTGCGAGGTCCTGAATATCGATGAGGTCTTCCCTGATCCGGACGGAAAGAGCCTTTCTTTCACTGGGGAGAAGCCATGCCAGTGGGTCGTCCACGAAACGAGCGCCACTCTGGACGATCTCAAGGCGGCACGCCTGGAAGGTGAGCCGCTATACAAGAATCTCGGCGAGCTTGAGGAGCTGGTCAAGGACAGCAATACGAAACAGCCGTTCGAAGGGAATGCCGAGACCGTCGAGGAGCACGCGCGCAATACGTTCGACGGCATGTCGAATTTGCCCGCGGACCAGACCAAGCGCGAGGTTACGCTGCTCGAGATGTGGACGTGGGACCGTGTCGTGACGGTCGTACGTGAGCATCCTAGGCTGAAGCCGATTCGCAATGCCGGTAATCCGTTTGGGCACCTGCCAATCCTTGAATTCACTCCGATCCCTTCCCTTCATTCGATCTACGGCATCTCGCCCGCCGAAGTTCTCTACTCGATGCAGGTCGAGCTACAAACGCTCCACGAGTCCAGGATGGACAACCTGCTGTATGCCGTTCATCAAATGTATACGGTCATTCGGAACTCGGGTGTGAATCCGCACGATCTTCGCTATAGCCCGAATGGCGTCGTGTGGGTACGCAATCACAATTCGATCGCGCCGTTGCGACGTGATCCGATCGATTTCTCGGTCTACCGGGAAAGTCAGGAGATTGACCGATGGGCACAGAAGGCCGGCTCGACTGATACGTTTTCTGGTCTGGCGGCCGGAGGTGGTACCGCGACCGAAGCGAGCGTTCTCGCGGAGGCGTCCGGGTCGAAGGCTGGATTGATGATTCAGGTGCTGGGCTGGCAGTTCTTAGGAGATTTAGCGCGTCAGCTCATGCGGGTTAATGAGCTCTTCATCGATGAAGAGCGTTTCATTCGGCTAGCCGGAGATGCCTTTACCGGAGAGTCATTTCACAAGGTCGATCCCCATGACCTGGTCTCCGGATCGGGCATGGATATGGACGCAACGATCGACCTTGCACGTAACGAGCCGCTAACGGCCGCTCAGCGCCTTCAGCGAACTGAGCGCTTCCTGGCCGTCCTCGCGCAGCTCAGATTGCCGCTCGATCATCCATTGATGTCGGCGACGTTTATCGACTACGCGCGCGGCACGAAGCTCTCCCCTAATCCAGAGGCATTAATTCTTGGCGACTCCGCGCGACAGTCGCTAGCCGCGCAGGCTCAAGCCGAGCAGTCTCAAGCGATTGGGGCCACACCCGGGAGTGGCACCGAAACGCAAGGGCAGGCCATCGCGGCGGAGCTTGGCGACCAGCTTGGTGGGGTGAACTGATGCCAAGAAATGCGTGACAGGATGCTTGACGGCCAGGCGAATGACCGCGACGAGGAGCGGCGACGGGCCCGACTTCTCGCTTCTGTGAAGCAGACGACGGGCGGTCGCGAGCTGATCCGGATGATGGAGGAGCAGAAACGAAACCACGAGATTTTGCTCTACCAGGAGACCGATCCAGAGCGAAGTGCTACAGTATCCAGAAGGATGGGGCATGTCGCCGAAATTTCATACTGGCTGGCACAGCTTGAGGCAGAGCTTATCGAAGGAGCTAGAGGCGGGTGACTGAAGCAAATCTAGGGTCTTTGTTCGAGGATATGAAGGCGTCTCCAAGCCTCACCGCTGATCCGAATCCCGAGCCGCCCAATGCAGATACGCCGGTCGAGATGATCAACGCTTCCGTGCCCGAGCCGTCCGAGCCCGCTGCGGAGAGCCCGGCCCAAGAGAGTCTTGAGCCGGAGGTCGGCGTTGTCGGCGATTCGGTCGAAGTCCCCGAGGGTGGAGTGGATCTCTCGCCGAGACCCCCGGTCGACCCAGATGAAAGCTCGACGCCGGAGGCTCAGTCCGGCCAATCGGCGCCGGGGACCACCGACGATCCACGGCCGGGTACGCAGGAGTGGGCCACGGCGCTCGTGAATAAGGCGAGCGGCTTTGCTTCCGGCGCGTCACTTTCGGACACGCAGCCCTCCGCGTCAGATGAAACCTCCGAGCCGGAGCGGCCGTCTCGAGAGGCGATCGAGCTGCGCGCCATGCTCGAGGAGCGCCGTCGTGCCGAAAGCTCCCTCCTCGGAGCCCTGACCGCACCCGAAACACCGTCCGAGACCGCCGATTCCGTGGAGCCCTTTGACTCCGCGACGGATGCCGTCATCGAGGAAATTCAAAGACGGTTTGACCTTACCGAGGAGCAGGCTCAAGACCAGGCCGAAATCCTCGATCTGCATGCTCGTCAGATCGAGGAAAAGGTCATTCAGCCGCTCGTCCAGCGGTTCGAAGAGCGTCTGGGACGAATTGAGCAAACGGACGAGCAAGCGAAGCTTTCCGAGAGAGTCGATCACAACCTAAGAATCGCCGCTCAAGCGGTCGAGTCGACGGGTGACCCGGTGAAGGGAAAGGTGATGGAAGAGTTTTTCTTCCGTAAGGAAGAAAGCAACCTCTGGAAGTATTTCCAAGAGGGGGCCAATCGCTACTTCCTGGCAAGCCCACAGTCGATTACCGAAGCGGTTGAAGTGGTTGCGGGGCGGGTTCTGCGTAAGAACGGTCATGCCGTACCATCGACGTCTCCGGGCAATGAGACGTTCGCGACAGTCGGCGCGGCAATGCGCCACGGTCCGAGCGACACACCAACCTCCGTCCCGGATGGGGATCGGTTGACCGTGGACGAGATCGTTCGTGCCCGGCGAGGATCCATCCCCGAGTGGATGACGGGGTGACAATTCAGGAGGCATAGAAACCCATGACCGTTCCGACTATCGCCGGCCAGCGGGCCACGGCGGCAACGCGCGGCGTACAGCAAGAGTCGCGCGTCATCGACATGCACCGCGATATCTTCTTGCTTGAGCCGTCAGCGGCGCCGCTGACGGTGATGAGCGCAATGATCAACCGTCGGTCCGTGTTTAACCCCGAGTTCAAGGCACTCGAGGATGAGCGCGTTCCCGAGCGCGACACGCTGGATGGCGCTGTTGCGGATGGAGTCACGACGACCATCACCGTTGATAACGGGGGCTATTGGCACCCGAATGTCCTCTGGCGCAACCAGCAGACGGACGAGGTCTGTCGAATTGTTTCAAAGGTAGGCAACGACCTTACGGTCGAGCGCGGGTGGGGTGGTACCACCGCCGCCGCGATGTCCGATGGCGACACCATCTCGAGTCTCGGCGGGGCCGCCGAGGAGGGCGCGCTATCCGAAGAGTCGATCACCACGAAAAAGACCGTTCAGATCAACTTTACGCAGATTCAGCGCTGGCCCTTCGCGGTGACGAACACGCTGATGGAGTCGGATCTCTACGGCTCGAAGGAGTTGCCGTGGCAGCAGAAGAAGGGCGGAATCGATCAGCTTGTGCGGATCGAGTCCTCGTTCTTCTGGGGCCAGGCGTTCGAGGACCTGACGGGCAACGAGCCGCGTCGCTCGACGGGCGGCCTCGATCCGTTCATCGTAACGAACGATACGGATCTCGGCGGCACGTTTGACATGATCTCGTTCTACGGGGTCTCGGAGAAGACATTCCGTTACGGGGCAAAGGACAAGCTCTTTTTTGCTTCGCGGGGGATCGTTGCCAACATTTCAGCCGACGCGCACGCGCAGCTCGAGCTGATGCCGAAGGACAAGACGCTTGGCATGGACATTACGCGACTCGTTACGCCGCATGGTCGATTGCGCATCATGAGTCACGACCTTTTCGACGGGGCGATCTACAGAGGCCATGCCTACGCGGTCGATCCGGCGAACGTCGGATACCGCTTCATGCGGAATCGCGACAATCGGCTCGTCACGAACATCCAGGTTAACGACCGCGATGGGCGAAAGGACGAGTTCCGCGGCGAGGTAGGGTTCTTTCGTGTCCAGGAGAGGACGCATCACCGCTTCACCAACGGGGTCACCTGATACTTCGCGCTTCGCTCAGCTCAAAGTGGGAGAGATCATTAAAGTTTTGATCGCGAAATGTACGATCTCCATCCCAGTCACCTCCCCATCGAATCGGGATATCCATCATCTCGGCGACGCCGAGCACGAATCCTCCGAACGCTCGCCAGCGATCCATGTCGCTCCAGTCGATAGGGTACGGAGCGGCGTCAACCGCGCGTGACGGCCTTCTATTATGCTTGCCTTCTGGCCAGCGCAGTGTCGATCGGCCCGTTCTCTCCGCCTCGTTTTGTGCTTCCTCGCCGCGGTGGCCCTCTAGAATCGTACAGTCCCACCCCTGTACAACTCGCTCGAACAGTTCGATAAGTCGCGGATCGCAGCTCGAGAGTCTCTCGCGCGACCTCGTTGAAAACGCCGGCACAACCCTGCCCAGCACCCCTTCCGCATAATTTCTTTCAGTCACTGTCACTGTCACTGTCGTCCGAATGACCTTTTGGCCTTAGCTCACAGTGAAGCTGGCCGTCCTCGATATGGCCGATCCAGAAGCACGGGTTGTCCCAGGTGCAAGCATCGTCGATCTCGATCGAAGTGCACAGGGGCGGCCCCGGAAGTCCCGGTGGACCCTGCGGTCCCGAAGGTCCGGCAGGTCCCCTCGCCCCGGGTGGACCCTGCGGTCCCGTCTCACCAGGAGGTCCAGGCTCAGGAGTTTCTGCTGGGTGAATCGTCAGCCAGCCCTCGGACCACCAGCCCTCGGGCCAATGTCTGCGAGGATCCTTCTCAACCCGCACCAGGTAGTTTCCGGCGTGTTCGCAGATGCTCTCGGGACAAGCCGCTAATAGCCAGCCGCGCCGTGCCTTGCACACCCGTACGTTCTCGTGATGGCCGACGCTCAGGCGTGGCTTCCTGCCGCCGCGCAGCATGTTGCCCCAGATGCGGAGCGAAGGCTTCCCGGCACATTGGATGCCTTCGTCCACGTCGACGACTAAGACCTGTGGCAGTCGTTCGGGTGCAGCCCCCTCCGTCGCGTGTTCGTCGGTCGTTTGTGACTGTGCTGAATGGGACGCCAGCGCCAGCATTAAGGACATCATGGCGGCCACCGCGGTGCTCTTCGTCATACTTCTTGTTCCTTTCAGTCTGAGTGTGCTTGGTCTGCGGCGTAGAGGATCGAGCCCCAGACGCGCTTGTACGTAAGGCCGACCGGGGAGGTCTCATTTTCGTTGATCTCATTGTCCGTGTCGCCGTGCCCGCCGAGCTTCAGCGTGACGCCGTGCTTGCCGACTGCCGGTGGCAGGTCGCCAACGAACTTTGAGCAGGTCTTAGACCGTCCACCCGCGACCATGGAGTGAGCGCCATACCTATAGATCTGAAAAAACTCCAGCAGTGTCTCTTCTGGGCGTTCCGCGAAGGCTAGCTTGTTGACGTCGGTGGTTTTCAGCTGATGTTCGACATTCCAGCCCGATCGCAGTTTCGCTCGTCCGTCCTTCCAGGTGCAGTACACGAAGTTCCGCCGATGCTCGTAGGCGCCGGAGCGCTTCGAATTGCCGAAAGAGATGATGCGGTTGATAAGCGCCTGGTTCAGCGGTTCGCCCTCCATGAGCACATGCAGCTCCACGGAATGGACTGTACCTGCCGGAGCAGCGGTAAGCGGGATGCTGAGGTGGTCGGTTCGGACCCGGGGGGACCACGGCAAAGCATCCGATGTGTTAAACCTATAGCGCTTAGGCTCGTCAGGCTCCAGCATGGGCGAAAGGTCGGTATCGCGATCCCTTTCCAGAATCGCCAGCGTGCTCAGGAGTTGAGCATGTGCCCTGGCCTCCGAGAGAGCCGCAACCGCTCTCTCCGCCCGGTCGATACAGCTTGCCCACCGCCGCTGGCGGGCCTTATTCTGAAACTGGTTCAGCATTCTGCTTGCATCTAGGGCTCGTTCCCGAGCACGGTCGAGATTGCCTTGAATACCTTGCGCCGTCACGTCCTACCTCCTCCTGGACCATCGTGCTCGTGCGGCGAGAAATGCCGCCTGCGATCGCTCCTCCGGTGTCATCCTCGCCGCCCTAGCCTTCCCGCCCTTCTTTCCGCCCCTGCTCCCAAGGAGCACGGCGGCGAGATTCTTGCCCTCAAGGAGGGCCTTCCTCAAAAGGCGCAGGGTGTCTTCATCAGATTCATCGAGGGCACCCTTTACGATCTCGAGCACTAGGCGATCGATGTTCGGCAAGTTCCGAGACTTTCGTGAGCACTCAGGCATCGGGCTGAGATTAACATGACTACCGAGCGCCGCGTGTTAATCTCGGCAAAGTCCTTACTAGGGAGGCTTCACCCCATGCATTTTTTCAGCCGGATGCACCAGCCGCAGTTCGTGATGGTTCGTGGCTCACGTCGCGTAGTCGACGGGATTCCCGAGGAGACTCCGCCCGTCTTGATCGAGTTCAGCGCCCTGAGTGAGCCGATGCACATTCGGGGATTCCCGTTTCCGGCGCGTGGCCAGCTCGACACGCGCCGGATGGCGGAAATACTCCGCCGCCGAGGCCAGGCATCCTTCGACTCAAAGGATCGTGACGTTACGCAGACGAAGATCGACCGGTTCTTGATGAGCCATCCGCAGCGCGGACGCTCCTTCGTGCTAGTTGACGCCAAGGGCGAGGCAAGCGACGCCGACCAGAATATCGTGCCGTACGGCGTGGCCGGGTTTCTCTGCTTGATTTGTGACCAGCAGCTAGATGATGCGCGCGCGGTCAAACTGCACGTTGACTCGAGCGGACATCGTCGAGAGGTCGGAGAAAAGGCACAAACACCGGAACAAGCCGCAAAAGCACGCGAGAAGAGCCTGGCTAACGCGGTCGCTGGAGCCGTTTGAGTCAACACGCTCGGAGGAGTCCATGTCGTCGCCCGACCGAATCTTCATCCCTCGTTTCGACGACGCCAAAGAGCAAGTGCTCGGCGTTATTAAAACCTCTCCGTTTGCGGTCTCGTTTCGCCCCGGATCCGCCCATCGTTGGCGGTTTCTCGCCAACGCGTCCGCGATTACGGGCGCATGTACCGTGTCGGTCGACGAAGTCTACGAATTCTTTGACGGCGCGGGTGATCTGGCGACGGAGACGATCGCGGGCGTCTATCCGGAAGACGTGAATTCGGACGCACCGATCGCAATTCCGGACATTGTCGCCACCAATACGCCGATTACGAAGGTTTTCGATCGTTTCATCTCAGCACAGCCACCGGCGGAAATCAACCAGCCGCCGAAGCTCGTGTTTACATTCACCCCCGGCACAGACATTACGCTCGACGTGCTCGCCTTTCAGCCCATCAGTTACGGCGGGTAGCAAGTGGACCTCGCCGCTCTTCGTACGCTGGCATCGCGTCTCGGCGGTGAAAGCCCTGACGCATCTGGCGAGTTGCACGAGGCTACGATCGTGGACGAGTGGGTCAACGCCTCCTATGAAGAGCTATGGTTTGAGGCGAAGCAAATCAATACGGGGTGGGGCCAGGCCGAGGACGTGCAAGATCTCGTCGCTGACCAGTCCTACTATTCGCTGCCAGCGAATTTCAGCACGCGTATCCTGTCCGCCCACGCAAGCACGCTCGATCTGACACTAAGCCCACTCCCTCCATCGTTGGAGCCATTTTCGGATGTCGGTACGAACGGTGCACCGGAACGGTGGGCGCGTAACGACTTATCCGAAATGCGAGCGTATACCTTTCGCGAGGTCGGCGGCACAAAGCAGATCGGCATCTATGGGCCGCCGACCGTCGGCTCAACGAACGGATTACTGGTACGTTACCTCGCCGAGCCGTCACCGCTGGTGGCCGACGTTGACGTTCCACTCTTGCCCGCAGCACATCATCGCCTGATCGCGTACAAGGCCGCCGCTGGACTCCGCGGAGAGATCGAGGCGGAATGGCCAGCCGTACTCGATAGGACACTTCAGCAGCGTATGTCGAATTTCCTTGAAGATATCGCTCAGATGGTCTTCGACGATGAATTCCGTTCTCCCACCGCCGGTCTTCGTGATCATGGTCGGAGCTCGATCGTGCACGGACGCGTTACGCGTCGGCGAGGTAACGTACGACAGAGGTTCTGAATGGGGCGCCCACTGGAGGAGCGCAGGCAATTTCGTGGCGCTTGGGTCTCGAACCTGACTCCCGCGCGCTCGTACGATGGTTTTCGCCGACCGATCAACATGTGGGAGTCAGTCGACGCCACAGGCTCGCTCGAGTCCACACCCGGTAACGCGAAGACGTCGGACAAGCCCGGGGAAAAGGTCAACAACCTATACCGGGCGATCAGTTCTCAGACGGGTGAGGTTCTACGCCTCGCGATGACCGGATCGACGCTCTACTGGATCGATGCGATTCACGCTTACCGAGACCCGCTCATCACGAACTTGAACTCGGCGAGCCTGCTCACCTTCACGACGATGTCAAACAAACAGGGCGAAGAATTCGTCTTCATGTTCAACGGCGTCGATATTCCCTTCAAGGTTCCTGTCGAAGCAACGCCCGTACAGGCCCTGGGCAATAATACCGCGACGGCCGCCAACCCAGCCGGCACCAACCTGCAATCGACGGGCGCGAACTTTCAGACCAGCAACGTGGTGGACGGCTGGACCGTCTTCAACGTGACCGACGGCTCCAGCGCCTTCATCACCGGGATCACCGACGAGAATAATCTCGTCCACGATGCCCTGTTGGGAGGCTTCGATAACCAGTGGGAGGTCGGTGATTCATTCATCGTGACGAAGGTCTCGACGATTGGCCTCCAGCGCCCCGACGTGTCGCAGGTCGTCGTAAGCTTGAGCCCCGGCGGGCGAGATAACGTCAGGGGCTTTGTGAAGTACTGGATCTCGGAGGTTCAGGGCATTGTGGAAGGGCCGCTCTCACTACCTTCGGCGACGGTCAACGCCTTCCAGGTGGTTAACGATGAACACGTCGGCACTCGGGTCGAGCTGACCTTCGATGACGCCCTCTACTACAACAATACGTACCGGATCTACCGTACGTACAAGGACGGGCCGGACCCGTTCTTCATCGGCGAGATCGAGGTTGGACCGTCGACCCCCGGAGCAACGTTCGTCGACGACGTTCTCGATGCCGACCTGGGCGATCCACCGGAGTTGATGGGAGACCCTCCACCCGCGTCGATTACAAGTGCGATCACGTTCTTCGGGCGCATGTACGGCCAGGCAAAGAATGTCCTGTTCTGGAGCGATGTCGAGGAGCCGGAAAGTTGGTTTACGGCCACGGACGGGAACTTCCGCATCGTTGGACAGAACGATGGCGACGTCGGGTCAACGCTCATCCGTGGCGATGACAGCATCCTTTTCGGAAAGCAATCACATCTCTACGGACTCTTCGGACGGACGCCACGGGAGTTTGAGATCGTTGAGCTACGACCGTCCGATCAGCCAACGCGCTCGATTGGCGTGCCGAGCCCGAATGCATTCACTTACTACGAGGGTGGAATCTTCTTCTACTTCGATAAGCGCTTCTATCAATATGCTGGTGGCCGCACGATTCGACGGCTCTCCGGCCTGATTGAGGAGGACATCAAGTTCTATATCGGCGATGGGGATTTTCTCGGTACGGATCCGTGGGATGTAACGATCGGACGCCACGCCGAAAGAGGCCGTGTATGGGCGACGGTCGCCGAGTCGACAATCTTTTACGATGAGAACCTGCGCCGCTTCGTGGGTGCTGCGAAGTACGGCTACAGGGCATATCTGACGGACGATTTCGGCAATGTCGAAGAGTTGGTCTGCGGCGGCTTCAAAACAGACATCCTGCCGGACTTAGGAGCGCTGTTCCGGGCGAATTATGACGCAGCCATCGACGGCCTTGATGCTGGCGTTACGCTCTTGCCGTTCTCCGGTCCCGGAGCGGGGATTCGGCGCTTTCTTTATGTTGACCTATGGCTCTCGTCGTCACAGGCGCAGCCGATTACGGCCGATTTGAAGTTCAAGGTCGACGGGCTCGATCTCATCAACGTCCTCGGCGTCACCGTGCGGCCCGCTACAAATACATTACGCACGCGCCATCGTCACTATACGAAGCGTGTGCAAGGACATGATCTTGAGCTGACCTTCACGGCGGTGGATAACGGTACGACGAAGGTCCAGCTGTTTGAGGTCCGGCTCGTATCGCAGGATCAGACGAGTGGCTCGGCCGCCCTTCTGAAGGCATCATGATCGAGCTGCGGGCGCCAGACGCAGAAACGGCAATAGCCGCCATCCGTAAGGGGTGGATGCACGATGATGAGCGCAATTGGCGCTGGGGCTTCGGCAGGGGCGAGCCTGGACGAGTTAAGGCCGTGGCAGCCCTTGTGGATATCCTTACACCAGACCAGAATCGTCTCGTGCGCGAGGTGCAAATCGACGGTGAGCGGATTGGACTTCTCGTCGGGCAGCATCGCGGCGTCGAAACGCGTTCCGTCATCGTACAGCCCTACCTTCTCTCCCCATGCGAAGAGGCGCTTGAGGAGTTCTGCGCTATGCTCTTCTCGGCGGGTAAGGGGAGGGTCTTTCGAATCACGGCGGAGCTATTGACACCAGCAAGGGAGGAGAAGGCGATGTTCCGCTCCCTCGGCTTCAGGGAGGAGGGTTGCTTGCGGAAGGCGCATTGGAATGGGATCAATGCTATCGATCGGGTGATCCTAGCGATGCTCCTACCCGCTTGGAGCCGGCGAGGTCTACGCAATGTGGCATGAGCTGATGGCATTCCTCTGGGGGCCGGGCTGGGCGGATCCGGAGGGTCTTAGGCTCGGAATCGGGCCACTTGCCGCGGCCGGAATCGTTGCCGCGGGCGGGCTTGTGTCAAGTCTCCTCGCCTCGAGAAAATCCTCTTCAGAGAAGCTTGCCGAACGGCTGCAAGCCCAGGTCGCCAAGCAGCAGGCGGACATACTCGAGCAACAGGGTCGCATCGGAAGCCGCCTTGAGGGTCTCGCCGGCCGTCCATCCGCCGCGCGTTCCATCCTCGACGCGGGAGGCTTCCGGTTGCCGGGCATTGAAGGTGGGGGCTCAGATCTCGCGGAGCTTCTCAGTGGGGTCGATTTTGACTCCCTGCGCACCGCCGGCGCGCTCGAGCGAACGCTCTCGGGCCTGACCGGTGCCGGTACGGGGTCCGTCGATCGCCTCGCTGACATCGCCGCACAACGTCGCCGAGACCGTATATCCGGTGCCGGGTCGATTGGGTCAGCGCTCGTCTCCGGGCTATTCAACAATCGTCTCCCAAGTACCAATATTGATTCAACGACGGGGATCGCCTTCCCAATCCGCACGGGGTAGCCATATGGTCGTCAGTGCCGCCATTCCGCCAGAGCTTCTGCCGATTGACACCGTTGCGTTGCCGGTCGAGGACCCTTCCGGTGTGCCTCTCGTCCCCGATGTTCCGGTGCCAGATTCCTTGCCCATACCCGTCGATTCCGTGCCAATTCCTTCCGTGGAGGGCTTGCCGGCCGACGTGGCGGTCAGCGGTGGCATGGGCGGAGGCGGAGGAGCCGGACGGCCAAGATTCTCCCCCCAGGTGCGTGACGTCACCGAGTTTAGTCCCGAGCTACAGGCTCAGACCGAGGCCGCGATCGCGCGCCTACTGGAGGGTGGAGCTCTGCCCGGACTGGACCTGCGAGAGTCGCTGATCCGGGCCGAATCCGCGAACGCGCTGCGAGACGCCCGCCTGCGGGCCGCTGACGCCGCTGCTGGGCGCGGCCTACTGGGGTCAGGGGCCTCGGAGCAGGCGGCTGCAAGGTTAGAGCAGGGATTTGCTCGAAACCTCTTAGAGAGCCTCCAGGGGGCTCGTGAGGATGCTGCTCGCTTCGGACTCGCACAGACGCAGACGGGCCTTGCCGCATCGGCGCAGCAGCGTCAACTGCAGCAGGCGGCCGACGAGATCGGCATTCGCCGCGATCTCGGAATCAGCGACCAACAGCTTCGGGACCTGATCTCACGGCGCCAGGCGTCGGTTCAGCGCTATGCAATCCAGTCCCAGGAGAGAATCTCTAATAACGAGCTTGCGCTACGTCGCGATGCGCTCGAGCAGGAGATCCTCGAGCAAAACCGTCGATTCGGACTGGACACAACCCAGCAAGAGATCGACAAGGCGCTGTCCGAGTCGGGCCTCGCGAATGACCGAGAGCGCATTCGGGTCCAAGAGGAGGACGCGCTGAGAAGGGCGGGTCTCGAGGGTCGCCGCATTGATGTGACGGAGGCGCTGGGGATGCGGGAAGCGGAGCGCCTCGAGCTGGCCGCTGAACGTGACGCGGCACTACAGGAGTTCCTCCAAACGCTCACGCTTGCGCAACTGCCCGGATTTCCCCCGTCTCCGACCGGGGGCCTCTCATCCGAAGAGCTTGCCCGCCTGATCGGGGCGAACCTCAACATAAGCCCCGAGATCTTTAGGGGGTTCGAGTCCTTGTGACGGATGCCCTCTTCTCCTTCCTCGGTGGTGCCGCGGATCAGTTCACCCGGCAGCAAGAGTTAGAGCTTCATCAACGATTAGAGCGCGAGCATCGACTCGCCCTCCTGCAGGAGGAGGAGGCCATCTCGGAGCGGGCGGAAGCGCGTGAGGAGAGTCGCCGACGTAGTCTCGAAGACCGCAATAGCACCTTTGAGGCGGCGAGCATCCTGGCCCAGGAGCCAAAGAGGTTCAGAACTAAGAATGCGGCGGAGTTGGAGAACCTCAAACGTCAATTGACGACATCTCAAAGGGGGCGAATCGAAGCGCTCGAGGTCGCGGGCGACGCTGACCGTCGCCGAGAACGTCGCCAGGAAGTGCGCCGTGGCCTGGCGAGCCTGCGTACAGAGGAAAGTCAGCTCGCACAGCCGGCGGCAGATCGCCTACCGGGCGAGGGCCGACGGAAGTTCATCCGTCGCCGAGGGTTGGAGCTTGAACGTATTCGAGGCGAACGTGAGCGTGAGGAGACGGAGGTCGATCTCGAGGAGACGCGTGCCCGTACCGAAAGGCTCAGGGCCGAGACGGAGTCGGCGCGTGACGATCCAACGGCCAGGGATACTGCGCGGGATCGATTCTTCGATAATGCTCGGCAGGTGCTCGACGTCCTGCAGTCACGCGCCGATGGTTTCCGGGAAACGGCATTCGATCTCACGTTGCCGCAGGACGAACGAGATCGCGCGGCACAGAGCCTGCGTGGGATTAACCAGCAAATAGGCAGCGTGCAGGACGTGGCCCTGTCTCAATTCGGGCTCGAGCTGCAGCCGTCCGACGGCGCGCCTCGCCCACCTGTGGGGGATAGCGGTACGGTTAGTCCGGCGGCGTTGACTCAGGGGGAGTCCGCGATCGTTTCATCTGCCGTCGCCAGGGTCACCCCCGATGGTCGCAACGTCGACCGAGTACGACAGAGTCTTGTCAATGTCCTGAGCGCAAGTCCAAATCTGGAGATTGCGCTCGAGGAGTTCAACACGCAGCTCGGTCGGCCAACGCCCCGAGAGCTTATCCTGCAAAGCGAGCGCGAAGTCTCCCTGGGCGATATCACCTCGAACGTGATCGAGAGCCTTTTAGAGCCCTCTGAGCCACCTTCCGGCATGCGCCGTCGCGAGGGTCTCGGCGGGCGCGGATTCGAGTCAGAGGCTCAGGACGTCGAGCTTCTCCCGGAAGTCTCCTCAGAGCTAGAAGATGCGCTCGGAACACCGCTAGAGCAGGCAATGAGCGTCGGTCCCCTCCTTCTTCCTCATCCACGATAAATTAACGGCATGACCGAGCCTCTCGGGACATCCGCTTCTTTCGCCTTCTCGCCACGTGATGAAGACGAAGAGGAGCGGCGGTTTCTCTTCGACGCCCGGCGCCACTTGCAAGAGGACCAAGAGGAGAGGGAGTTCCTGGAATTCTCCGCGGCGATACTTGCTGGGGAAGCAGAGGCAAGAAGCAAGGAGCCGCAGTCGCTTGATGA
Source organism: Nitrospiraceae bacterium (assembly GCA_046759485.1). Classification (GTDB taxonomy): domain Bacteria; phylum Nitrospirota; class Nitrospiria; order Nitrospirales; family Nitrospiraceae; genus JBHICF01. The sequence continues at coordinate 9,991 of JBHICF010000001.1, read as the reverse complement.
CCTTGGCGAGCCACTCTACGTGGGCGGTGATGTCGATGCCTTCGAGCTAACGCGGGACGCTCTGATGGATGCCACGGTGGGCCCGTTCGTGGGGCTCGCCGAGCGTGCCGGCTTCGTAGACAAGGGGACGCGAAAGAAAATTCGCGACCAGTGGCTGCGCTCTAAGGCTGCATTTACGAGCGAGATCGATCTAGACACGGGCGAGGAACGCTCGGAGCTTGATGAGATCGGCCGTAAGGCGGCGACGGGCGTTATTATCGGTGCTTCGAACCTAATCCCTCTGCTTCCCGGGGGGGCTTTGGCTCGCTATGCAGGACGGTTATATAGATCAACCGCCAAGGGCCGAAATATTGCTCGAGGTCTCGCGGTAGGAGCCGGAGAGGGTGCGATCGTGGGATTTGGCGATGCCGCCGCCTTACCGGAAGAGGAGCGCATCTTGGCCGCTCTCGTACCGACCGGGCTCGGTGGGCTCCTGGGTGTTGGTGGTGCATCTCTTGCAAATCGCGCGGCCGTCCGCGCCGTCGCGCAGGGCAACGGGCCGTACATTCGGGATCGAGAATCACAACCGGCAACGGATTGGATCAAGGATCGGGCAAGCCTCTTCTACCAGGCGATTTTTGATGAGCAGATGCCTCTTGAGAAGGCGGCACGCGCGGTCGGCGGGGATGCCGGAGCACAACTTGAAGCGCTCACACAGCGCCAGCGGATAAGCCGGCGAGTTGCGACGAACTCACTTTTTGTCAAGCCAGAGATCTGGAACGGGAGCGCGCAGGAGTTCCGCGTCGCGACACTTCCGGACGGATCGTCGGCACGCTCGCTCGAGGAGATCCTTCGCACCGCGCCAGATGAGGAGAACTTCCTCAAAGACCTCGATCGATACATGGCCTATCGCCGCGAAATTGAGATCAAGGGCCGCAAGGAAAGAGCACTGGAAGACCAAGCGGCCGGCCGGGAATTTTCACGAGACGACGCCGATCTGAAAATCACGATCGGACCCGAGGAGTTTGACCGGGAGATCGCCCCGTTCCTTGCTGAGATGGAAACAAAGTACGGCGCGGGCATGGGCGAGCTGGACCGCGTCGCCCGAGAGGTCCGCGACTGGTCGCACTTGATGCTCCGTTCCCTGGAATCGGCGGAGATACTTTCTAACTCCGCCGTTGAGCGCATCCTTCAGAAGAACGCTCATTACGTTACGTTTCAGCGCCTCGAGCGTGAGCTGGAGACAGCGGCGAGAAGCCGGGGAAACGCCGTTGTGCCACGCAAGATTGGGGGCGGTCTGGATGTTGAGAATCCCATCGTTCCGCCACTGGAGGCCATGGCGCGAATGGCCGTACGAACGTCCCAGGCGATCGATACGAACCTGGTGCGCAAGTCGCTTGTTGAGGCTCGGCTTGCCGAGATCGGAAGTGGAGACCCCTTGCGCATGGGAGAAGGAGACGCCCGTACGCAGCTTCTTCGAGAGCTACAGAGCCCGACGGAGGGAGAGGTCCCGATTCGCCTTGTCGAGCGACGGGTACGAAAGGTTGCGGAGCTAACGCCCGAAGAGAAGGCGAGGCTTGGAGATGATCCGGAGAGTGCCGGCGATGACATGTCGATTTTCCGGGCGATTCACAAGGACGGCCCTGGAGAATTCTCGGTCATGCGCCGTGGCCTTGATGAGGAGGGAAATGAAGTCACCGTCCGAGAGCTTTGGAGCACGAATGAAGAGATGCTCAGGGCACTTCAGGCCGTCGATCCCGAGCACATCGGCCCCCTAATGCGTACCGGACAAACGGCGGCCCGTACGCTTCGCGCAGGCGCAACGGGAGTGCCGTCCTTCGCCTTGCGTAACGTTTTGCGGGACCAGTTCACCGCCGCCGTCAACTCGAAGCACGGTTTTGTACCGATTCTCACGCCGTTGGCGCAGTTCACTTCGGAGTTCCTGAAGGACGGCGGGCGGCATTGGCGGGAATTCGTTCGCGGCGGCGGACTCGGCTCAACGCAGGTCGGTCTTGACCGTTTCAACATCGGAGACAAGCTTGGTGAAATCGCCGCCTCTCGTCGTGCGGGTGGACGAGTCTCGAAGGTTCTTCGCAGTACTTTGAAGAGCCCGCTGTACCCGTTCCAGATCATCTCGGAGTTGTCTGAGTCCATACCTCGCTTCTCGGAGTTTCGTCGTGCTCGTATCCGTGGCGCAACGGTCTCACAGGCGGCTAAGGACGCCAGTGAGGTTACGCTCAATTTCTCACGGGGCGGGAGCTTTGGGCGCAAGTGGAATTCCGTCGAAGCGTTCATCAACGCGGAGCTGCAGGACCTTGACAAGTTCGCGCGAAATATGAAATCGCACCCAGTACGAACGACTCGTCGAGCGCTGCAGTACATCGCCATTCCGTCAATGGTCAACTACTTCAAGAACCATGACGATGCCGACTACCAGGCCCTGCCCGAATGGGAGAAGTCTTTATTTTTCCACGTCGCCAAGCGTGAGGACGGGAGCTTCTTCAAGATTCCACGCCCAATCGGCGCCCTGAATGTCGCGTTTGGCACATCGATCGAAGCTTTCGCGCGCTATCTACAAGCACGCTCGGGGGCCGGTGACCAGGATGCCCAGCGTGCTTTTGACCGCTGGAAGAAGAGCTTCGTTGACCAGGTGCCGCTCGGCATGATTATTCCGATTGACGCGATGTTCCGCACCAAGGGTCGCACACCTCACCGGATGGGACGTCGTCTCGTTGACTCTTTCACGCCGACGATCCTAGACCCGGCTATCGAGCTAACGACGGGATACGATGCCTTCTACGAGACCCAGGTCATCCCTCAGCGCCTGAAACAGGAGCTACCAGAATTTCAATTCACGCCCGCTACGACAGAAACCGCTCGCATTCTTGCTCGGCCATTTCAGGCATCGCCGTTGCAGGTTGAAAGCCTGATTCGGGGCTATACCTCGAATATCGGAAAGGCCGCTCTGCGCACTGGGGATATTTTGCTCGGCTCGCCTCTTCGTACTCCGGACCCACAGCGCCCCGAGCTGCAAGTACCGTTCATCGAGGAGGTTCAGCGGTCTTTCTTCACCTCCCCCTCAAGAGTCGCAGAGATCGAAGGGGCTTATGGATTTCGCTCACAGCCAGTCTCGGATCTATTCGACTTGCGCGAGGAGGCGGCGATTGCCAAGAACACCCTTGGACGAGCGGAGACCGCCGAGCAGAAACGACGCGTCTTGTCCGCACGTCCCGAAGCGCTCATTGAGCCAGAAGTTCGCAAGATTGCACAAAGACTCTCAGCGCTGCGCAAGGATCGGCAGACAGTGCTTGACTCAGAAGACCTGGACGACGCGGAGAAGCGTTCACAGATCGCCCTGATCGACCAAGCGGTGGCAACGATTGCGGCAACGGCCATGCATAATTTCACTGGCAGCCTTCTGCGGGCGAAAGCTAGGGTCGATTCTGCAGACATATCGGAGAGCGAATGATCCAGCTCTTTGTATGTCGGCAATGCCGAGAACGGCGCGAGAATATCGCTCCCTTTTCCGATCAGCCACAGGGCTTGAGCTGTCAGTGCGGCGCAACGATGAGGCGCGCATTTTCAGCTCCGCACATGAGGGTTGCCGGCAAGCCTGTCGTGCTGGACGTCGCGAATCCGTGGGAGGGTACCCCTTACGAGAATGTAGACATGGCAAACCCTCTCTATGAAGATCACGCTCGACAGATTGGCGAGAAGGAGGCTGCGATCTTTGTCGATGGGTCGCACCACATACCTCACGGCGCACGCCAAGGTACGAGGCACCACCTGGCCGGCAGCGACCTAGCGCCTGGCGGGCGCTTCGACACGGAGGCGTAATGGCCGAGACTCGTCGCGGCGGGCGCGACACATCAGCACTGACGCGCAGTGCTGAACGTGATCGGCTGTCCAAGCAGCCTTCGCGGTCGATCCAGTTCGACCTCTACCGCAAGACCGTATCCGAAGATCCGCGCACGATTGCTGCGACCCTTCGTCAACTTATGCAGCAGTTGCGCGACGTGATGGTGGTCGGCATCAGGGGCGGCTCTGGCAAGCTTCCACGATGGAACCAGCGTTCAGAGTTGGTTGAATCGAGCTTGCGAGAAGCGGACGGGAAGCTGTCCGTAGAGATCCCTCTCGAGCTTTTCGAAGAGCTTTGCATCGTTAACGAAGAGGCCCCACGGGAGTGGTGCTGGACAGTTAACGATGCAGGAAGCCTTGAGTTGGAAGACCGCAGTCTCTTGAAAGCTCGCCTACGAGTCGACGTTGATGGTCACGTGCTGATGCGCGGTACAGACTCAGCATTCGGCTTACATCAGGTTACAGAGACACAGCGCAATGCGATCCCAAACCCTGTACGCGGCATGGCCGTGTTCAATACGACCGACATCTCGATCGACGCATACTTTTCTGATTCGCCAGCCCCGGGTAGCGGTACGTGGATCGCAGTTTCCGAGTTGCCGGCCGTTTTCTCCGGGACTCGGGGCGCCTTCACCCAAACGGTGATCTCAACAACGAACGTCTACGTTGCGGTAACCGGAGCCTTGACCGCTAGCGGCAGTGAGGTTCTTTTCACACTCGGTGGAGCCGGCACGAACGAGTGGACGTATACGGGGCCTGACCGAGCCGGCAATCTGCGCATCGAGAGCCAGGGGTCGGCGAGAAAGGTTGGCGGTGGATCGCCTGAGACAATGCAGTTTCGCTGGCATCTAAACGGTGCTCCGGTCGGAATGGGTGGACGGATCTCAGCCAGGCAAAACGAACCGGGCGCGTGGGCAGCCATTGCATTCGTTACTCTTTCGAACGGTGACGTGTTACAGCTCCGTGTACGTAATACCACGGGCGTAAGCGATGTCTCCGTTGCTGGGCGCAGTGACTTCGGCGGCAATTGGTAAGGCGCGGCATTAGTCTATTTTGATGGACCCCGTTCACCGCGATGTTGGTAGTTGCGTCCGGTGCCTCGAAAGCTTTTCGTTTCGTGTGTCAGATTTTCGTTCTCGGCGGCACTTATATATATAAGGACGGGTGTCCCCAATCGGGGACTTTGGGTACTTGGCGGTCGCCTATCCTCCCTCCCCGGGTCTTGGCCGCCGAGCCACCGTCTGGTTATCCGCGACGAGCCGAACTATGGAAAGCGAGATACTCGACCTCTCCTTGAAGATCCCTTACAAGAGCCTGGCGATTCTTGCGGCGGTTCTTCTTGCGTGGTGGAAATTCCGCTCCGGTCGTCGCGACGAGCCGTGACCCGTGAGAGTATGAGCCCCTACACGCCAACGGCCCTGGGGAGGGACGATGACAGAGCTTCACCTGCTATCGGATGATGAGACCGATAACAATGACTATATGGACATGTTCCTTACTTTTAAGGCGGTTATCGGCACCGCGACATCTGCCACCGGGTCGCAGATTGCGGGCGTGTCGCCCGCGACGAACTGGCCAATCTTCGTTGAGGAGACCGAGCCAGTTGATAGCGACATGCCCGATGGCACGCTCATATTCTGGTTTTCGTCGGCTGGCATGGGTGTCAACCGACGGCTGGAGGTTAAGTATAAAGACCGCATAGGTACGATACGTACGGCGAGTATCGCCATCGTCACGTAGCTCACATGCGCTAGACTTGCTCTTATGCCGCTCGCCGTTATGCACCGTTCAGAGGCACGGCGTGGCGTGGGGTTTCCGCAATTAAGCGTGCCCGTAGCCCATCGCTGGGTCGCCACAAAGCTCGTAACGGTTACAGGGTCTGGAGTCTCTAGCTGGGTCGACCTGGTAGGAGGGCTGGATGCGATGCAAGGCGTCGATGCAAACCGTCCGTTACTGGGGATAGACACGATCGATTTCGACGGCTCGAATGATGTGCTCGCTGCCGTAGGTCCTGCAATTTCCCAGCCATGTACGCTGGTGTCCATCTATAAGGACTGGTCCTTTACCTCGCCCGCCTCCACACTTATGGCCACGAACACTGGTCTGGGCCCTAAGATGTCTTCCTTTACCGCAACGTCTCACCGCCTTCAGGCTTCGCTAGTCCTCGGCTACGTAGCGACGATTACGGCGGGCGGACACGTTACGATGGGCGTCTTTAATGGCGCCTCATCCGAGGCATACCTGGATTCGGTCTCGCAGGCTGTGGGCGACACCGGACCGGACTCCCTAATTCCCATAGTCCTCGGGGCAAGACTTGCGACGGGAACCGATTCAACCCAGTTCAAGCTCTATGAGGCATTGATCCTCTCGGGCGCGGCGGTCCAGGCTGACGCAACCGCGATCCAGTCGTACGCAGTGAGTAAGTACGGCATCTAGGGCGTCATCAGGACGCGTCTCTACGAGTCGCTACGGTGACCCGGCCTTGGACGGTGCTCTGGGCGAACCTGCTCTTGTTCGAGTATGGTGCGAATAAGCCCCAACAAGCTCTTTCTTTAGCTTGGCTCGTCGGGCGTTGATCCTGCGCGACTCTACGTACGTAGAGTCAATTTCGGCCTGTACTTCGATACGCCGTATTCTTATTTCGTCTAGTCGTTTTTCGTCGATCGCGAACATAGGCTTCTGGATTGGGGGGGGGCGCACTTGAGGGCATCGTTTTACTCATCACAAATCTCTCCCGTCAGAGGGCATCCTAGGCCCGTCCAAAATCCAAGCCCTGGTAGTACCAAGCGTGGAGAAATCCGAGGTCAATTCCCGGCGAAATGTCGTGGTGAATCATCTGCCACGCCCACAGGAGGCGACCCGTGCGGCCGTTGCCGTCCATGAATGGGTGGAGGGTCTCATACTCGATATGGAGTCGGTAGGGCGTTCCGCGGTTGAGAACGACCTGGCGAACCAGGAATTCGGCGTGCGAGGGAATCTCCGGCCCTCCGGAAGGAGGTCTGTGGTTGGCGATCCGCACGTTCATAGCCGGCTGTTCACGAAGGCGGGCTCGAGGCTCGAGCGACAGTGCCACGTTGCAGAGGTCCTGGAGGTCTGGTTCCCCTAGGCCCAGGAAGTGCTCGTGGGCCCGGACCTGCGCCCGTCGAGGCTCTCGGTGAATTCCCTCGATTCGCTCGCTCTCGCGGACAAACTCGCGGAGCTGGTCGAGGTCGTAGGTCCTCATCGTTCGTGGTCCTCCGGGGGCCGGCTCATCTCGGAAACTCCTGCCACTCCCGGCCGAGGACCGTCGCACCTGCGGCCTTCTTCCCGACTCGTCGCAGCCAAGCCGAGTCGGGCGACGGCAACGCATCACAGCCGCGACGCCGTGAGCCGTCCGGCTCCATACAGATGTCCGTCGGCCGTACCGGTCGTCGGTCGCTGGGCCTCCAGGGCGCCCACTCCCCCCACTGCTTGAAGAACACCGGCACCCCGGCCTTCCGACACTGTTCGATCGCGAACTCGAACCAGCGGGGATGAGACGGCCGGGCCTTCGGGCCGCTCTCACCGCCAAGGATGAGCCACTCAAGTTTCCGTGCCTGCCTGACGGGGCCACCGGGCGCCCCGTACTCGATATCGTGGAGCGCCGACGAAAAGTCCACCCCCTCGAGCAGCGGCTCCGCCGAGACGAACCGCACCCGCGCCGGGATCGCCGCGAGATCCGGCCAGCGCTTGTCGAGGCTCTCCTGGTCCGCGACGCTGGTGCCGATCCAGACGTTCGGGGGGAATGAGCCGTTGTTCGGCACCATCCACATCACGTTCTCAGGGCGTTTGGTGAGGCATAGAAACGTCAAGTTGCGGAGCCTGGGCACCAGGACGAAGAACTCCTCGCGGATTGCCGTCATCCTGGCGTTGATCGCCTCGTCGGAGTGCTTCTCGAAGAGGTCGCCGTAGCTCATCGCAAAGACCTTGATGTTGTAGGGCGGTACTCGCCCGCTGCGCCCGCACTTGCTGCAGTAGTTCCCCTTGTCGCCGCCTAGATAGCCACGCCCCTTGCACTCCCGGCAGCGGCCCTCGGCCGCCCACCGGTTCCACTTCTTGAGCTGGCCGAGGGGGTCCTTCATGAACCGTCGCTCGGCGTTCCGACCCCACACCCTGTGGCCACGCATCTTCGAGCCGGCCTCGGCGTAGCAGTGTCGGCATGCTTCGTCGAGACGGCCGCCCACCTGCGCCTTCGTGCAGCCCCACCACAGATTGATGGTGGCGTCACACCACTCTATGTCCGTGTTCTCAGCCATCGCGGGCCTCCGGGTAGAAACAGAGGAGGTCAACAAGCCACGTGACGTGAATCGGAAACATCGGGATCACGCAGAGATAGGCATGCAGGATCTTCATCTGGACGCTCTCCTCCGGCACCGGAACGAGCCTCAACTCCCAGAACATGCCGACCCAGAGGTCCCGGGGCTCCCACTGGATCTGCACCTTCAGCCGCTGACTGTTGATGAAGCGGATGAGCGGGCGCGTACGTGTCTCAGCCATGGCGTCCTCCCTTAGAATCCCAAGCCTGCGAGCGGCCGCACGAACCGCCGTGAGCTTCGCCTCTACCTTGAGCAGGTAGGTGAGATCTGTAGGGCTTGGTGGCAGGCAGCCAAGCTCCTGGACGTCGAGGTCACAGTAGTCGGGACACCGCTCCTCTCCCGCGACCGGCCCGTGCGTGTCGGTGAGGAGGCCGGTCTCCTCGCGCTCCGCGACCTCGGGTGCGCCCGGGCGCACAGCCCGCCAGCCGAACAGCCGAACGGCCCGGTAAACCCACCACGAGCGGATGCGCGACATCCCGTCCTCCCGGCAGAGCCTGCGCAGCAGTTGGTCGGCATCTCGACGGTAGTGACGCGCGAGCCGCCCCTCGCGGATGAGCTGATAGAGGGCATCATGAACGAGCGAGCCCCTGATGAACGATGACGTGTCAATGGCAGGACCGCTGGGGCCGTCCCAGAGGTATCTCCCTGCAATCCAAATCACGCCGTCCGGCGTGAGGTAGCACCAGCGCCGGACTTCTGCCTTCTCCCCGGTGATCCCAGTCTGGAATCTGCACGACTCGAAGAGCATGTACCTGTACCGGCCGCGCAGGTGCCGGGGCAGGTGGCGATAGGCACCTAGCTCGTTGATGAGCAATTCAGGGGCGATCGTCGTCTCAGCCTTCATCAGAGTCCTCATTGAGAATCCCGAGCCTGCGAGCCGCTACAGCCGCAGAAGCGGTCGGGAAGGGGGCCGAGAATCCGCAACGGCTCCGGAATCTGCCGGCCGTCATGGAACCAGATGCGGTCGTGATCGACCTTCATGTAGGCCAGCTCGTCAATGATGGATCCGAACTCGTCGATCGCTAGGTCCCTGGTCGTCGCCCATTCTTCGAGCGGTGGTCCGTGCATCTTGGGCCGCAACCCGTCCAGCCGTTCCCGCAGCTTGCTTACGTCCACGTACTTCGCGCGGTCACTCACGATGTATCCTCCTGTTCTTCGAGACGGTTTCCGTCGAGGTCCACCTCATAGAGCACCGTGCAGGCTCGGGCCCTGCACTTGTCGGGGTATCGATGCTCGTCATGCACGGTCGCGATATCGGACACTTTCACGCTGCACGCGACGATGTGCTTGTAGCCGCTATGAAACGACGAGGCAACCCTCGGACTCCATCCGAAATGCAGCCCGCCACCACACTCCTGTCCGTCGTCGGCCCAATCTTGGGCCACGACCTCGGATCCGATTTCATACCGGTAATCCGGGTTGTAGTCTGACTTGTAGTGACTGCCCGCAGCCTTGTAGAGAATGACCGAATCGTCCTCGACCACCAAGCCGCACCGCTCGACCCATTCCTCGGCGGTGAAGACAGCCCCAATCGCGACACCGCCGCGAACGTTGCCCCTGTGACCAATTATTCGAACTGAGACGCACGGCCCGGCATCCACCTTGCTGTGGCCCCTCGCATCCACCTTGCTGTGGTTCCACGCCACCACCTTGCTGTGGCCCCGCGCCACCACCTCGCTGCGGCCCCTCGCATCCACCTTGCTGTGGTCCCACGCCACCACCTCGCTGTGGTCCCACGCCACCACCTCGCTGCGGCCCCTCGCCACCACCTTGCTGTGGTCCCACGCCACCACCTCGCTGTGGTCCCACGCCACCACCTC